>PEUI01000356.1:13262-34654 GCA_002785585.1 Lysobacterales bacterium CG02_land_8_20_14_3_00_62_12 | reverse complement strand
TCAAGACGCTGGCCGAAAAGAAGCGCGAAATCTTTGACGCCGATCTGGAAACCTTGGCGCTTGCCGTAGAACCGGGGCAGGTCAAGGGCTGGCAGTTGGTGCGTTGGCACGTGCATACCGGTACCACGCAGGGCAGTCTGCCCACGGCGACGGTTGAATTGGCAGCGCCGGATGGCCGATCCGTGACCGAGGCCGCGGTTGGCGATGGACCAGTGCACGCGTTATGCAATGCCTTCAGTCGCGCCACCGGGCTGGCGCTGGAGCTGGAAAGCTACCAAGTGCACAGCGTTACCACCGGCGAAGACGCGCAGGGCCAGGCCACTTTGTCGGCGCGCTTCGATGGCGTCGAACTCACCGGCAGTGGCACCAGTACCGACATCCTGGAAGCGACCGCGCTGGCCTGGATCGATATGGCCAATCGCTGGTTGCGCAATAGTCAGAATGCCCGAAGCATCGCTGCCACCGAGCCGGTGGACGAAGCTGCCCTCGGCGCATCGGTGGCCACCAGCGTGACCACTGAAGGGGAACCGCAATGACCGATTCGATGCCGGCGGTGGCGGCCCAGCCACCGCGCACCCTGTTCGACAAGTTGTGGGACGCGCACCTGGTGGTCGCCGAGACGACGGCGGCGCCAGCCTTGCTGTATGTCGATCTGCATCTGATCCACGAGGTGACTTCACCGCAGGCGTTTGCCGAGTTGGCCGAACGTGGGCTCACCCTGCGCTGTCCCGAACGCACCAAGGGCACGCTCGATCATTCGACACCCACCTTGCCGAACGCGGCGGATGGCAGCGTGCCCTATCCCCATGCGGCGGCGCGGGCGCAGGTGGATCGGCTTCGCGAAAATGCGGCGCGCTGCGGCGTCGAACTGTTTGATCTGGATTCGCCAGCGCGCGGCATCGTGCATGTCATCGGCCCCGAACTCGGGCTGACCCAGCCGGGGATGACCATCGTCTGCGGCGATAGTCACACCAGTACTCACGGTGCTTTTGGCGCGCTGGCATTTGGCATTGGCACCAGCGAAGTCGGGCATGTGTTGGCGACCCAGTGCTTGTTGCAGCGCAAGGCCAAAACGCTGGCGATCACCGTCGCTGGCGAGCTCGCCAGCGGGGTCAGTGCCAAGGACCTGATCTTGCACATCATCGGCCAGATCGGCGTCAACGGCGGCACCGGCTACGTGATCGAGTTTCGCGGTGCGACCATCCGCGCGTTGCCGATGGAAGGCCGCATGACGGTGTGCAACATGGCCATCGAAGCCGGCGCGCGCGCTGGCATGATCGCCCCCGATCAAGTGACCTTCGATTATCTGGCCGGCTGCCCACGCGCGCCCAAGGGCGCGGCCTTCGAAGCCGCGCTGGCGCGCTGGAAATTGCTGCCCAGTGATCCCGGTGCAAAGTTTGATCGCGAGCTGCAGATCGACGCCGGTCAGGTGCGCCCAGCGGTCACCTGGGGCACCCATCCGGGCACGGCGATGGTGATCGATGGCTTGGTCCCTGAGCCACAGGATGCCGCCCAGCAACGCGGCATTGACTACATGCGCTTTAGCGCTGGTGCGGGGGTGCTTGGGGAGCCGGTGGATGTGGTGTTTGTCGGCAGTTGCACCAATGGCCGGATCAGTGATTTGCGGGAAGTGGCGCGGCTGCTCGCGGGGCGCAAACTGCACCCCCGCGTGCGCATGCTGGTGGTGCCCGGTTCGGCGGCGGTCAAGCGCCAGGCGCAAGCCGAAGGTATCGATCAGATCGTGCGCAACGCTGGTGGCGAATGGCGCGAGCCGGGCTGTTCGATGTGCATCGCGATGAATGGTGACCTGGTGCTACCCGGGCAGCTCGCGCTGAGTACCAGCAATCGCAACTTCGAGGGCCGTCAAGGCCCCGGCGCGCGCACCATGCTGGTCTCGCCCGCCACCGCCGCTGCCTCGGCGCTGGCGGGTTGCGTCGCCGACCCGCGCGCCTATCCGGATACAACGCCGACTGCCGCAGCCCTGGCTGCTGAGCCGGTTGTCGGTCAGACCGGAGCGCTCGCATGAAGCCGATTCGCCGCATCGTTTCCGCAAGCGTCGTCTGGCCGCGCAGCAATATCGACACCGACCAGATCATTCCGGCGCGCTTTCTCTCCACCACCGAACGCAATGGTCTTGGCCGCTACGCTTTCCACGACTGGCGCTATCGCGACGATGGCAGTGTCAATCCTGATTTTGTCTTCAATCAGCCGCAGAATGTCGGCCGCAGCATCCTGGTCGCGGGCCGCAATTTCGGTTGCGGTTCGTCGCGGGAACACGCGCCCTGGGCGCTGGTCGACTTCGGCCTGCGTGCGGTGATCAGCGCCGAGATCGCCGATATATTCCGCAACAATGCGCTGAAAAACGGGCTGCTGCCGGTGGTGTTGCCAGCGGCCGTGGTGGATGAACTGTTGGCGCACCCGGATTGGTCACTCGAACTCGATGTGGCCACGCGACAACTGCGATTGCCTGACGGTCGCTGTTACGAATTTCCGCTGGATGAGTTTCAGCAAGTCTGTCTGCTCGACGGGGTCGATGAACTCGGCTATTTGTTGGCGCGCACAGAGGCCATTCAACACTTTGAGGAGAACCGGAATGCGTGCTGAGATTGTGGTGCTGGCGGGTGACGGTATTGGTCCAGAGGTAACCGAGTCGGCGGTGGCGGTATTGCAGGCCGTGGCGGCTGCTTATGCGCATCGTTTTGTGATGCATCCGCAATTGATCGGCGGTGCCGCCATCGAAGCCGAAGGTACGCCGTTGCCGGCCGCCACACTGGCCGCATGCAAAGCCGCCGACGCGGTGTTGCTGGGTGCGGTGGGTGGCCCGCAATGGTCTGATCCCAGGGCCAAACTGCGTCCCGAGCAAGGTTTGCTGGATTTGCGCAGCGGCCTCGGTCTGTACGCCAATTTGCGGCCAGTGGTGCCGCACCCGGTGGCGTTGACGGCGTCGCCGATCAAAGCGCATTTGTTGACCGGGGTGGACTTGATGGTGGTGCGGGAGCTCACCGGCGGCATCTACTTTGGCGAAAAAAAACGCGATGCCAATAGCGCCAGCGATGTCTGTACTTACAGCGTCGCGGAGATCGAGCGCGTGGTTCGTCGCGCTGCGCGTCTGGCGCAAAGGCGACGTGGCTATCTGGTCTCGGTGGACAAAGCCAATGTGCTGGAAACTTCGCGGCTTTGGCGCGAAGTCACCAACCAGGTCGTGCATGATGAGTTTCCCGAAATCAGGCTCGAACACCAATTGGTCGATGCGATGGCGATGCACCTGATTGCGCGACCTCGGGATTTCGATGTCATCGTCACCGAGAATATGTTTGGCGATATTCTCACCGACGAAGCCGCGATGCTGGCCGGTTCGATGGGTCTGCTGCCATCGGCATCACTCGGTGAGGGCACGATCGGTCTGTACGAGCCGATCCACGGCTCGGCGCCGGATATCGCCGGTCGCGGCATCGCCAATCCGTTTGCCGCCATCCTCAGCGCCGCCTTGCTGCTCAGGCATTCGCTCGGCCTGGAAACCGAAGCCCTCGCGGTGGAGCGCGCGGTCAGCGATGCGCTCTACGCCGGTGAACTGCCCAGCGACCTGGCGGCCGGTAAACCCGTGCACGCCACCCGCCTGATTACCGAGCGCATCAGCGAGCGCCTGCGCGCCGGCCAAAGTGCCATCGGCGATTTGCGCGATTGACGCACCGGCGAGAGCGAGTTGCAAGGTACGTTAAACGGCTCAGTCCAGCACCCGAAAATCCTTGGAGCGTCGTTCGATCAGATAGAGCGCCAGGCGCTCGGGGGCGTGCTTGGCAACCCACGCCAGCAAGCGATTGATGCGGCCGCTGACGTGTACGACTTGCCCGCGTTCCAGGCTGATCAGCCCTTCGGCGACGACCGCTTCGGCACTTTGAAACATGAACTTCGGCAAGCGCTGCATCAAATGGCGGGCGCCGCTGACATCGTGAAACTCGGACTCGGTAAAGCCGGGGCAGAGCGCTTGCGCGAAGATTCCATTCCGCCGATTTTCCAGCGCCAATGATTGCGAGAACTTGATCAGGTAGGCCTTGCTCGCGGCGTAAAGCGTGTTGCCGTTGGAGCCCGGAATCAGCCCCGCCAGTGAGGCGACGTTGACGATGCGGCCCCAACCGCGTTGCTGCATGCCGGGCAAAAAACGATGCACCAGTTCGGTCGGGCGGATCAACAGTACTTGCAAGAACTCGGCGTGGGCGGTCCATGCGTGTTTGTGAAATTGGCCGGGGATGCCGTAGCCGGCGTTGTTGATCAAAATATCGATGTCGATGGATTGCGCACGCAGACGAAGTTCGATGGTATCCAGTGCGCCTTCCTCGGCCAGGTCGGCTTCGATGCACAGACATTCGGTGCCGTAGCGTTCGCCAAGTCGTTGGGCGAGGGCACGCAGACGATCAATGCGCCGGGCGGTCAACACCAACCGGCAACCAGCGGCGGCCAAGGCTTCGGCAAAGGCCGCACCAATGCCGCTGGAGGCGCCGGTGATCAATGCGCTGCGTAGGGCATAAATCGCGTTCGGTTTGGGTTGGCCGGTCATCTTGACTCCGTTGCTGGGTGTTCGGGAACAGGCAGTAGTTGGTGAATCGTGCTGGCGACGCAAAACCAACAACGCCATACACTAGCCGATCACGACGCAATTCGATTGGGAGATCAGCTAATGCGCAAGCCTCTGGTGGCAGGAAATTGGAAACTACACGGTTCGGTGAAGTTGACGACCGACTTGGTCAAGACCTGGTGCGCACCCGGTGCGCCCGCCACAGTCGATGTGGCGGTGCTGCCGCCTTATCCGTATCTGGGTTTGGCGCTGGAATTGGTTGGCAATAGCGGCATGTGGGTGGGCGCGCAGGATTGCAGCGTCCATGCCGCTGGCGCCTACACCGGCGAAGTGGCGGCGGAAATGCTTGCCGAACTGGGTTGTCGCCTGGTGCTGGTCGGTCATTCCGAGCGGCGCCAAGGGCACGCCGAGAGCGATGCGCTGGTGGCAGAAAAGTTTGCTGCCGCACGTCGTGCCGGCTTGACGCCAGTTCTGTGCTTGGGCGAGACACTGGCGGAACGCGAGCAAGGCCAGACGCTGGTGGTATTGCGGCGGCAGCTCGACGCCGTGATCACCCGCGTTGGCATTGCGGCGTTCGCGCACGCGGTACTCGCTTACGAGCCGGTGTGGGCGATTGGCACCGGGCGAACCGCGACCCCGGCCGAGGCGCAGCAGGTACACGCCGAACTGCGTAGCCACGTCACTGGCTTCGATGCTAGCATTGCCGGCTTGCTACGCATCGTTTACGGCGGCAGTGTCAAGGCGGCTAACGCCGAGAGCCTGTTCGCACAGCCGGATATCGATGGTGGCCTGATTGGTGGTGCGGCGCTGGTTGCCGATGAGTTTCTCGCCATCGTTCGTGCTGCAGTCTAACTTCACCCTGGATTGGTCATGACATTCAAAATCATGTTGGCGCTTTACCTGATTGTGGCCGTGGCCATGATTCTTTTTATCCTGATGCAACGCGGCGCTGGTGCGCAAGCGGGTTCCGGTTTCGGCTCGGGTGCGTCTGGCACGGTGTTCGGTGCCCGCGGCGCCGCCAACTTTTTGTCGATCTCCACCAAATGGCTGGCGGTGGCGTTTTTTGCGATCAGTATCGGCATGGGGGTCTACGTTGCACGACAGGCACGCGCCAGCGGCGAGGTGGATCTCGGGGTGATGGCCAGCGCTGCGGTGAAGACCGAAGCCCCGGCCACGGCGAAGCCATCGACGGCAGCCGAGACGCCGGTCGCTACCGAAGCGCCGGCCGCAACCACCGACGCGGCGACGGCACCGTCGAACGCTGCCCCAGCACCCGCAGTTGAGAAGCCTGCGGCAACCGTGCCGGCGGTCGAAGTCCCCAAAAAATAACTGCTTCGCTTTCGATTTTTTCTGCAAAAAAATCGTCTGATCAAACGCAGATCAGCTACAATCTTCGAGTTGCCCAGGTGGTGGAATTGGTAGACACACTACCTTGAGGTGGTAGCGACGCAAGTCGTGGGGGTTCGAGTCCCCCCTTGGGCACCAAGTCAAACCGAAGCCTTGGCATTGGCTTCATCAATCTAAGTGAGCTCACCGAGTGTGACCTGAACATGGATCTGTCCGAGTACTTACCGATTCTGTTGTTTCTGATCGTTGCCTCTATCGTTGGAATCGCGCTGTTGACCCTGGGTTCCTTGCTGGGCCCGAAGAGCGTCAACGCTGACAAGTTATCGCCGTACGAATGCGGCTTTGATGCCTTTGAAGACGCGCGTATGCGCTTTGATGTGCGCTACTACCTGATGGCAATCTTGTTCATCGTCTTCGATCTGGAAATCGCCTTCATCTTTCCCTGGGCCGTGGTGTTTCGCGACATCGGCATGGTCGGCATGGTTGAAATGGCGATGTTCATTGCGCTGCTCGTCGTCGGCTTCGCCTACGTCTGGAAAAAGGGAGCGCTGGAATGGGAGTGAAAACTGGTTTTTTTCACAATCCCGAACCGATCGGCGAAGTCGATGACATCCTTCGCCCCGGTGGCGAAAACCCGCTGGTCGAGCACGGTTTTGCGGTGACCTCGGCCGATGCCCTGATCAATTGGGCGCGCACCGGCTCGATGTGGCCAATGACTTTCGGCTTGGCCTGTTGCGCGGTAGAGATGATGCAGGCCGGCGCGTCGCGGCTGGATCTGGATCGTTATGGCGTGGTGTTTCGTCCCAGCCCGCGCCAGTCCGACGTGATGATCGTGGCCGGTACCCTGGTCAACAAAATGGCGCCGGCGATGCGCCGGGTGTACGACCAGATGCCCAATCCCAAGTGGGTAATCTCGATGGGCAGTTGCGCCAATGGTGGTGGCTACTACCACTACTCGTATTCGGTGGTGCGTGGTTGTGATCGCATCGTCCCGGTCGACATTTATGTGCCGGGCTGCCCACCGACCGCTGAGGCGCTGATCTGGGGCATTCTGCAATTGCAGAAAAAAATCCGCCGCACCAACACGATTGCGCGCTAGGGGACGGCCATGAGCGAATCTTCTTCCCCACTGGCGAATCGGTTGCAAACCCGTTTCGGCGCGTTGCTCTCCGGTTTGGTGGAGGCGTTGGACGAGATCAGTATCGATGTGCCGGTGGCAAACTGGTTGGCGGTGGCGCGGGGGTTGCGCGACGATCCCGAGTTCCGCTTTGAACTGTTGATCGATTTGTGTGGGGTTGACTATCTGTCCTGGGGCGAAGCCGAGTGGGACACCAGCGATGTCAGCGCCGAAGGTTTTTCGCGTGGCGTCGAGGGCGCCGGTCCGGGGCGCTTCAACTGGGCTGATCGCCCCGCTGCGCCACCCCTTGCCCAGCGCTTTGCGGTCGTGGTGCAGCTACTGTCGATCACCCATAACCGCCGCTTGCGCATGCGCTGCTTTGCGCCCGATGAGGGGCTGCCGTTGGTGCCATCGCTGATCGCCTTGTGGCGCGGCGTCAATTGGTACGAGCGCGAAGCGTTCGATTTGTTCGGCATCGTTTTCGATGGTCATCCGGATTTGCGCCGCATCCTCAGCGACTACGGTTTTGTCGGCCACCCGTTCCGCAAGGATTTTCCGTTGATTGGCAATGTGGAAGTGCGCTACGACGAAGCCAGACAGCGCGTGGTCTACGAGCCAGTTTCGATCCAACCACGGGTGGGCGTGCCGCGCACCTTGCGCAATGACACCCGGTTGTTGGCATCGGTCGGCACCGCTGCGCCCGCCGCGACAGGAAAGTGAGTATGCAAGAGATCCGCAATTACACGGTCAACTTCGGTCCGCAGCATCCGGCCGCACACGGCGTGTTGCGACTGGTGCTGGAAATGGATGGCGAGGTCGTGCAACGCGCTGACCCGCATATCGGCCTGTTGCATCGCGCCACCGAAAAATTGGCCGAATCCAAGCCCTACAACCAGTCGATCGGCTATATGGATCGCCTCGATTACATGTCGATGATGTGCAATGAGCACGCCTATGTGCTCGGCATCGAACGCTTGCTCGGGGTGACGGCGCCACCGCGTGCGCAAGTGATCCGCACGCTGTTTGATGAAATCACCCGCATCCTCAACCATCTGCTCTGGCTTGGCTCGGGTGCGCTGGACCTGGGCGCAATGACCCTGTTTTTGTATGCGTTTCGCGAGCGCGAAGAACTGATGGACTGCTATGAAGCGGTCAGCGGTGCGCGCATGCACGCCACCTACTATCGCCCCGGTGGCGTCTATCGCGACCTGCCCGAGCAGATGCCCAAGTACCGCGAATCGCGCTTCCGTAAACCGGCCGATCTGAAACGCCTTAATCAGTGGCGCGAAGGGTCGATGCTGGATTTTCTGGATGCGTTTACCGACGATTTTCCGGCGCGTGTTGACGAATACGAAACCTTGCTTACCGACAATCGCATCTGGAAACAACGCACCGTCGGGATCGGCGTGGTGTCGCCGGAGCAGGCGATGGCGCGCGGGTTTACCGGGCCGATGCTGCGCGGGTCTGGCGTCGAATGGGATTTGCGCCGCAAACAACCGTACGCGGCTTACGATCGCTTCGAGTTTCAGATCCCGGTCGGGGTCAACGGCGATTGCTACGATCGTTACCTGGTGCGGGTTGCCGAGCTGCGGCAGTCCAACCACATCATCAAACAATGCGTGGCTTGGCTGCGGAGCAATCCCGGCCCAGTGATGCTGCAAAATTTCAAAGTCTCGCCACCTAGCCGTGCCGAGATGAAAAATGATATGGAAGCGCTGATCCATCACTTCAAGCTGTTCACCGAAGGCTATTCGGTGCCTGCCGGTGAGGTTTACAGCGCGGTCGAGGCGCCGAAAGGCGAGTTTGGTGTCTATCTGATCGCCGACGGCTCCAACAAGCCATTTCGCGTCAAATTGCGGGCACCGGGGTTTGCGCACCTGTCGGCGATGGACGAGATGGCGCGTGGACACATGCTGCCTGACGTGGTGGCGTTGATGGGTACTTTTGACATCGTGTTCGGCGAAGTGGATCGCTGAACCGGGAGCATGGAATGAAAGCTTCAGGCAATTTTGCACAAGTGCAAGACGTCGATCCGCTGTTGCTGTTGACCGAGCAAACGCGGCTGCAAATCGATCACTGGGTGGCCAAGTTCCCGCCCGAGCGCAAACGTTCGGCGCTGTTGCAGGCGCTGGCGGCCGCGCAAGTTCAGCACGGCGGCTTCCTTACCGATGCGCTGGTCGCTGCGGTCGCCAAGTATCTGGAGCTGCCCGCGGTCTGGGCGTATGAGGTGGCCAACTTCTATTCCATGTACGAACTCAAACCGGTCGGTCGCCACAACGTCGCGATTTGCACCAATATTTCCTGCTGGCTCAATGGCGCCGAAGGCATCGTCCACCACTGCGAAAAGAAACTCGGCATCAAGTTGGGCGAGTCCACCGCTGATGGCCGTGTGTACCTGAAGAAAGAAGAAGAGTGCCTCGCCGCCTGCGCCGGTGCGCCGCTGCTGGTCATCAATGGTCACTATCACGAGAACGTGTCGCCAGCGATTTGCGACGAACTTCTCGATGGTTTGAAGTAGGGCACCGTCATGGCTTTTGGACCGATCCCGCAAGCACACAATGTGGTTTTCAATACCCTGCATTTCGAGCAGCCGTGGAGCTACGACAGCTATCTGAAAGCCGGCGGCTATCAGGCCTGGCGCAAGATACTGAGCGAGCAGATGCCGAAAGAGCAGGTGATCGATCTGGTCAAACAAAGTGCGCTGCGGGGTCGCGGCGGCGCTGGTTTTCCAACTGGGTTGAAGTGGAGTTTCATGCCGCGCAATGCGCCTGGGCAGAAGTACATCCTGTGCAATTCGGACGAGTCCGAGCCTGGCACCTGCAAGGATCGCGACATCCTGCGCTTCAATCCGCATGCGGTGATCGAGGGCATGGCGATCGCCTGTTATGCCACTGGCTCCACCGTCGGCTACAACTATCTACGCGGCGAGTTTCATCATCAGCCGTTCGAGCGTTTCGAACAGGCATTGCATGAGGCTTACCAGCACGGTTGGTTGGGCAAGAATGTGTTGGGCGCGGGGGTCGATGTCGATATTCATTCAGCGCTCGGTGCCGGCGCTTACATCTGCGGTGAAGAGACCGCGTTGATGGAATCGCTGGAAGGCAAAAAAGGCCAGCCCCGGTTCAAGCCGCCGTTCCCGGCCAACTACGGCCTGTATGGCAAACCGACGACGATCAACAACACCGAGACCTATGCCTCGGTTCCGGCGATCATCCGCAATGGCGCCGAGTGGTTTCTGAACCTGGGCAAGGCCAACAACGGTGGACCGAAAGTGTTTTCGGTTTCCGGTCATGTCAATCGCCCGGGCAATTACGAGGTTCGCCTGGGTACTTCGTTTGCGGATCTGCTGGCGCTGGCTGGCGGTGTCCGCGGCGGACGCCAACTCAAGGCGGTGATCCCGGGGGGTTCGTCGATGCCGGTGTTGCCGGCCGCCACCATGCTCGGGTTGACCATGGATTACGACGCGCTGCAAAAGGCCGGCTCCGGCCTCGGTTCGGGTGCGGTCATCGTCATGGACGACAGCACTTGCATGGTGCGCGCCTGTCAGCGCATCAGCCGTTTTTATTATTCGGAATCCTGTGGCCAGTGCACGCCGTGTCGCGAAGGCACTGGCTGGATGTACCGAATGTTGACGCGGATCGTCGACGGCAAGGCCAGTCTGCAAGATCTCGACATGCTCAAAGCCGCCGCCGGCCAGATCGAGGGGCATACGATTTGCGCCTTCGGTGAAGCTGCGGCGTGGCCGGTGCAGGGATTTTTGCGGCACTTCTGGCACGAATTCGAATATTTCATCGAACACCGCCGTTCCATTGTGGACGGCCCCTTGGGAGCAGCCGCATGAACGCGCAGGTCAAGCCGCCGACCACCGCCCCCGATTTGGTCAACATTGAAGTGGACGGCAAACCGATGCAGGTGGCCAAGGGTTCGATGATTATCCAGGCGACCGATCAAGCCCGGGTGCCGGTGCCGCGCTTCTGCTATCACAAGAAGTTGCCGATCGCGGCCAATTGCCGGATGTGTCTGGTCGATGTCGAAAAATCGCCAAAGCCGGTGCCGGCCTGTGCCACGCCGGTGATGGAAGGCATGAAGATTTTCACCCGCAGCGAACGCGCGCTGAACTCGCAGCGCAATGTGATGGAGTTTCTGCTGATCAATCACCCGCTCGATTGCCCGATCTGCGATCAGGGCGGCGAGTGCGAATTGCAGGATACGGCGATGGCTTACGGTCGCTCGGTGTCGCGGTTCGTTGAGGGTAAGCGCGTCGTCGCCGACGAAGACCTTGGGCCGCTGATTGCTACCGACATGACCCGCTGCATTCAGTGCACGCGTTGTGTGCGTTTCATGACCGAAATCGCCGGCAGCGTCGAGCTCGGCGGCATCGGTCGCGGCGAGCATTTGCAGATCGGCACCTATATTGGCAAGTCGATCGAGTCCGAATTGGGTGGCAACATCATCGATGTCTGTCCGGTCGGCGCCCTCACCAACAAGCCGTTCCGCTTTCGCGCCCGGGCCTGGGAATTGATCGCGCGCGAGTCGATCGCTTATCACGATGCGCTCGGGTCCAACCTGTATCTGCATACGCGCCGCGGCGAAGTGCTGCGCACGGTGCCGCGCGACAACGAGGCGATCAATGAAAGTTGGTTGTCGGATCGTGATCGCTACAGCTATCAAGGGCTGGTCGCGGAGGATCGCGCAACCGTGCCCATGCTGCGCCAGAACGGCGAGCTGGTCGCGGTGTCGTGGGAGGCGGCGATCAGCGCAGTGGCGACCGAACTCAAGCGTTACAGCGGCGAGCAGATTGCGGCCTTGGTGGCGCCGATGGCCACCACCGAAGAGGGTTACTTGCTGGCGCGTATTCTGCGTGCCCTCGGCAGCGAGCGTATCGATCATCGTCTGCGCAGCACAGATTTTTCCGATGCCGCTGGCGGCGTCGCCTTCGAAATGCCACTGGCGGCGATCGAGCAGGCACCGGTGGTCTTGTTGATTGGCAGCAATCCGCGATTGGATCAGCCGCTGCTCGGCCACCGTCTGCGCAAGGCGGTGCTCCACGGCGCCCGCGTGTTGGCGATCAACCCGGTGGATTTTGATTTTCACTTCACCCTGGCCGGCAAAGCCATCGTCGCGCCGCATTTGTTGGTCGACGAATTACTGGCGCTGGCCAATGCCTTGGCCATCGACGCCAACGCGCTGCCTGCGGCACTGGCAGCGCGACTGCCAAAAGCGGCGGTTACCGCAGCCCATCGGCAATGGGCCGATGCCCTGCGCGGCGCCGAACGGCCGTTGCTGCTGTTGGGTGATTTTGCCGTGCAGCATCCGGCTGCCGCTGATTTGCGGTTGCTGGCGCGGGCCATTGCCATTGCCGCCGGCGCTGCCTACAACGAACTGCCGGCCGGCGCCAACGCGCTTGGCTTGGCCAGTGTCGGGGTCTTGCCCGGAACCTCGGCCGGTACCGCCGCGGCGATCATGGCCAATCCGCCGAAAGCCTTGATCGTGTTTCAAGCCGGTTCGCAGGACTGCGCGCTGCCAGCGCAGTTTGATGCCGCCCGCAGTCAAGCCGAGTTTTTTGTCTATCTGGGTGGCTTTGCCTGCACCGGCGTGCGTTCAAAAGCGCAGGTGGTGCTGCCGATCGGTCTGCCACCCGAGATCGATGGCAGTTACGTCAATGTCGATGGCAGCGTGCAGTCGTTCTCCGCAGGGGCGCAGTTGCCCGGCGAGGCGCGTTCCGGTTGGCGGGTATTGCGCGCCCTGGCCGCTGCGCTTGGGCTCGCGGAGTTGGCGTTCGACGATATCGAGTCCCTGCGTGCGGCGATCCGTCAGGTGAGTCCGATGGTTGCTGCCAAAGCCGCAGCGCCGACGTTGGCGATGGTGGTCGGTCAGTTCAGCCGGGTTGCCACGGTGCCGATTTATCGTAGCGATGCGGTCGTGCGCCGCGCTACGGCATTGCAGCAAACGCCGTTGGCGGTGCCAGTGGGCCTCGGGCTGAATCCCGCCGATGCCAAGGCGTTGGGCCTGGTCACCGGAGCGACCGCGCGCGTGGAAGATGGCAAGGTCAGTGTCGAACTGCCGGTGACTGTGGACCGACGGCTGCCGCTCGCCGCCGCCTGGATCGAACTTGGCCACAGCGCCACGCGCGAATTGGCTGGCAACGGTTCGTCCCTTCGTATCAGCAAGGTCTAAAGGGCAGCGCGATGATGGAACTCTTCACACTGGTCTGGTCCTGGTTGCACACTGAGCAGCCGCTCAGCGTGTTTGTTTTCACCATGATCAAGATCGCTCTGGTGGTGTTGCCGCTGACCATCGCGGTGGCCTTTTACTCGCTCTGGGAGCGCAAGGTGATCGGCTGGATGCAGGTACGCAAAGGTCCGGTTTATGTTGGCAAAGGCTGGCTGCAACCGTTTGCCGATGTGTTCAAGTTGCTGTTCAAAGAATTGGTGATACCGGCCAAAGCCAATGGATTTCTGTTCTTGTTGGCGCCGATGTTGACCTTGGTGCCATCGTTTGCGGCTTGGGCGGTGATCCCGTTCGATGCCCAGTTGGTGATCTCCAACAGCAATGTCGGCCTGTTGTATCTGTTGGCGATGACCTCGATGGGCGTCTACGGCATCATCCTCGCCGGCTGGGCATCCAACTCCAAATATGCGTTTCTTGGCGCCATGCGTTCGGCGGCGCAGGTGGTTTCCTACGAGATCGCCATGGGCTTTGCGTTGGTTGGCGTATTGATTGCCGCGGGCTCGCTCAATTTGAGCAAGATCGTGCTGGCGCAGGCCGGCAATACGGGTGTGTTCGAGTGGTTCTGGTTGCCGTTGCTGCCGCTATTCGTGATCTATTTTCTGGCTGGCGTAGCAGAAACCAACCGTGCACCGTTTGATGTCGCCGAAGGCGAATCCGAGATCGTGGCCGGCTTTCATGTTGAATACTCGGGCTCGGCGTTCGCGCTGTTCTTTTTGGCCGAATACGCCAACATGATCCTGATCAGTTTCCTCGCTTCGATCCTGTTTCTCGGCGGCTGGTTGTCACCGTTCCCGCAATCGTTCATCCCGCAAGACGCGAGCTGGTTGTGGTTGCCCATCAAGGATGGCTGGTGGTGGTTGTTGCTGAAGGCCAACGTCTTTGCGTTCTTGTACCTGTGGCTGCGGGCCACCTATCCGCGCTACCGCTATGACCAGATCATGCGGCTCGGTTGGAAGGTGTTTATTCCGATCACCATCGTCTGGGTGCTGGTGGCCGGCGTCATGGTGTACGGCGGCTGGTTGGTTGCGGGCGCCTGAGGATTCTCCACGTCATGAATACTGTGATTCGCTATTTCAAGAGCCTGCTGTTGATCGAGTTGATCAAGGGGCTAGGAGTGACCGGCAAGTACTTTGTCAAGACCAAGTACACGGTGCGCTACCCCGAGGAGAACATCCCGAAATCCAATCGGTTTCGTGGTTTGCACGCCTTGCGTCGCTACGCCAACGGCGAGGAACGCTGCATCGCCTGCAAACTCTGCGAAGCGGTGTGCCCAGCGCTGGCGATCACCATCGACTCGGCGCCACGCGCCGATGGCTCGCGGCGCACGACGCGCTACGACATCGATCTTTTCAAGTGTATTTTTTGCGGTTTTTGTGAGGAGAGTTGCCCAGTGGATTCCATCGTCGAAACCCACGTCCTGGAATACCACTTCGAACATCGCAGCGAGAGCATTGTGCACAAACACCAGTTGCTGGCGATCGGTGACCGCTACGAAGCGGAAATCGCCGCGGCCCGAGCGCAGGACGCGGCCTTCCGCTGAGGAATGACTTTATGACCTTTAGTTTGCTGTTGTTCTACCTGTTCGCGCTGGTGTTGATCGGTGCGGCGCTGGCCGTAGTCAGCGTGCGCAACTCGGTACACGCCGCGTTGTTTCTGGTGCTGGCATTTTTTACCAGTGCCGGCATTTGGTTGCTGCTGCACGCCGAGTTTTTGGCGATCACCCTGGTGCTGGTATATGTGGGCGCGGTGATGGTGCTGTTCCTGTTTGTGGTGATGATGCTGGATGTCAAAGCGCAGCCGGTCAAACATTCCGGGCAGCAGTATTTGCCGGTTGCTATCGGCGTTGCCTTGTTGATGTTGGCCGAAGTGATTGCGCTGGTCGGCGTTGGCGAACTCGACGACGGTGGCGGCATTCAGGACGGCGCTGCGATCGCCGGTTTGAGCAACATCGAGTGGCTCGGCCACGCACTGTTTTCCGACTACATTCTGCCGTTCGAAATTGCCGCAGTTATTTTGACGGTCGCCATTATCGCGGCGGTGGCGCTGACCTTGCGGCATCGCCCCAACGTGCGAACCCAGAGCGCACCGGCACAGTCTGCCGTTAGCGCCAGCGAGCGCGTGCGGTTGGTCAATCTGCCGTCGTCCACAGCAAAGGGCCAAACGCCATGATTACCCTCGGCCATAGCATCGCGCTGTCGGCGATTTTATTTTGCATCGGCGTTGGCGGCATTTTTATCAATCGCCGCAATCTGATCATCTTGTTGATGTCGATCGAGTTGATTCTGCTCGCGGTCAACTTCAACTTCATTGCCTTCTCCAGTTTCATGGGCGATGTGGCGGGCCAGATTTTCGTGTTTTTCATCTTGACGGTGGCCGCTGCCGAAGCGGCCATCGGACTGGCCATTCTGGTGGTGCTGTTTCGCAACCGCGCCACCCTCAATGTCGAAGAACTCGACGACTTGAAAGGTTAAAGGCATGCAAGCCATTCTTCTCACCATCGTGCTCGCCCCGCTCGCGGGCTCGATCATCGCCGGGCTGTTTGGCCGCCAGGTGGGCCGCAGCGGCGCGCACTGGGCGGCGATTGCTGGCGTCAGCATTTCGCTGTTGCTGTCGCTGCTGGTATTCAAGCAGATGGTCTTCGATGGTGCCGCGCCATTCAACGAAAATATCTACACCTGGTTCGAAATCGGCCCGTACAGCGCCCACATCGGGTTTTTGGTGGACCGCCTGTCGGTGATGATGATGGTGGTGGTGAGTTTCGTGTCTTTGATGGTGCACATCTACACCATCGGCTACATGCACGATGATCCCGGCTATCAGCGCTTTTTCAGCTACATCGCACTGTTCACGTTTTCGATGCTGATGCTGGTGATGAGCAACAACTTTCTCCAGTTGTTTTTCGGCTGGGAAGCGGTCGGGCTGGTGTCCTATTTGTTGATTGGATTCTGGTTCAAGCGGCCGACCGCGATCTTCGCCAGTCTTAAAGCCTTTCTGGTCAACCGGGTCGGCGATTTTGGTTTCCTGCTCGGCATTGCCTGTGTGTTCTTGTATTTCGGCACGCTCGACTATGCGACTGTGTTCGCTGGCCGCGAACAGATCATCGGCCAGCACATCGAGATCTTTGCCGGGCAGCCGTGGGCGGTGGCGACGGTGATCGGCGTGCTGCTGTTCATTGGTGCCATGGCCAAGTCGGCGCAAGTTCCATTGCATGTCTGGTTGCCCGATTCGATGGAAGGTCCGACGCCGATTTCGGCACTGATCCACGCCGCGACCATGGTCACTGCGGGCATTTTCATGGTGGCGCGGATGTCGCCATTGTATGAATTGAGCGAGCCGGCGCTGGCCTTCGTTGTGGTGATTGGCGCGACCACCGCGCTGTTCACCGGGCTGATCGGTCTGGTGCAATACGACATCAAGCGGGTGGTGGCCTATTCCACACTTTCGCAACTGGGCTACATGACCGTGGCGCTGGGCGCGTCGGCCTACAGCGCGGCGGTGTTTCACTTGATGACGCACGCTTTCTTCAAGGCTTTGCTGTTTCTGACGGCGGGCTCGGTGATCATCGCCATGCATCACGAGCAAGACATGCGCTACATGGGCGGCTTGAAAAAATATTTGCCGATCACCTATTGGACCGCGTTGATCGGCACCTTGGCGCTGACCGGAACGCCATTTTTCTCCGGTTTCTATTCCAAAGACGCCATTATCGAGGCGGTGGCGATTGCCGCCGAACATGGCGGCAGTGCTTTTAGCTACGCCTATTGGTGCGTGCTGATCGGCGTCTTTGTCACTGCGCTTTACAGTTTCCGGCTGCTCTACTTGACCTTCCACGGCCAAGAGCGCTTCGTCGTTCAGGCGTCGGCTGGACACGTCCAGGCGGATGCCCACGCCGAGCCGATCCCAGGCGTGCTGGCGCGTGCGCCACACGAGTCGCCGCTGGTGGTGACGATTCCGTTGCTGCTGCTGGCGATTCCGTCGTTGATGATTGCCTGGTGGTCGGTCGGGCCGATGTTGTTTGGTGATTTTTTCGGCGCCTCCATCGTCGTCGACGAATCGCACAACGTGTTGGGCGAGCTGGCAGGCGAGTTCCATGGCGCCTTGCCGGCGGCACTGCACGGCTTTACCCAGGCGCCATTTTTGCTGGCGTTTGCCGGCTTTGCGTTGGCCACTTACCTGTACCTGATCCATCCGCCAGCGGCGGCCATGGTGCGTCGATGGTTGGCGCCGGCGGTGCGCATTCTTGAGCGCAAATATGGCTTCGACGAGTTCAATCAGGCGGTGTTCGCCCGCGGCAGCCTGTGGCTTGGGCGCGGCTTCTGGAAGGTTGGGGATATCGGTCTGCTCGATGGCGCCATGGTCAATGGCTCGGCCAATCTCATCGACCGTGCTGCCGGGGTCTTGCGCACGATCCAGTCGGGACATCTCTATCACTATGCCTTCGCCATGATCCTGGGATTGATTGCACTGTTGGGTGCATTTTTGATTCCCGGTCTCTGGCAACAATAAGCCGGAACGGGAACTCTCATCATGTCGCAACACTTGCTTAGCTGGCTGATCTGGCTGCCGATACTGGGTGCCGTCGCTACCGTCGTTATGGGCAGCACCAGTCCGCAACGTGCGCGCTGGATTGCCTTGTCGACGGCGCTGCTCACTTTTGGCCTGAGCGTGTTTCTGCTGCTGAACTATGCCAGCGATCAACCCGCCTTGCAGTTCGATGAAAATGCGCCGTGGATCGTGGCGCTGAACTTGCGCTATCACCTCGCGGCCGATGGTATTTCGCTGGCGTTGATCGCCTTGACCACGTTTACCACGGTGTTGGTGCTGGTCGGTGCGTGGGCTTCGGTGAGCGACCGCGTCCACCAATACCTGGCCAGTTTTCTGTTGCTTGAATCGTTCATGCTGGGCGTGTTTTGCGCGCGCGATGCTCTGTTGTTTTACATGTTTTTCGAAGCGATGCTGGTGCCGATGTTCATCATCATCGGCATTTGGGGTGGACCGCGTCGGGTTTATGCCACGCTCAAGTTTTTTCTGTACACGTTTTTTGGTTCGATCTTCATGTTGGTCGGGTTGATCTACATGGCGGTGGAAACCGGCAATCTGGACCTGACCTATCTGGCCAATTATCCGTTTACCGAGCGCGAACAATTTTGGCTGTTTCTAGCGTTTTTGATTGCCTTCGCAGTCAAGGTGCCGATGTTCCCGGTGCACACCTGGTTGCCGGATGCCCATGTCGAAGCGCCCACCGGCGGCTCGGTAATCCTGGCGGCGATCATGCTGAAAGTGGGTGGCTACGGGTTTTTGCGGTTTTCCCTGCCGATTACACCGGATGCGGCGCATGAACTGGCGTGGCTGGTGATCGCGTTGTCGCTGATCGCGGTGGTCTACATCGGCTTGGTCGCGCTGGTGCAAGACGAC
Source organism: Lysobacterales bacterium CG02_land_8_20_14_3_00_62_12 (assembly GCA_002785585.1). Classification (GTDB taxonomy): domain Bacteria; phylum Pseudomonadota; class Gammaproteobacteria; order Xanthomonadales; family Ahniellaceae; genus 0-14-3-00-62-12. Next base: position 15,971 of record PEUI01000356.1, on the reverse strand, counting down.
ATGAAAAAGTTGATCGCCTATTCTTCCATTTCACACATGGGTTTTGTCACGCTGGGCATGTTCGTGGCGGTGCTGCTGGTGCGTGAGAGCATGATCAGCGCCACTGGTTCGGTCGATGGCGCTCGGCTGGCTTTGCAGGGCAGCATGGTGCAGATGATTTCGCACGGTTTTGTCTCGGCGGCGTTGTTCAGTTGCGTTGGCGTCATGTACGAGCGCGTGCACTCGCGCATGATCAAGGACTACGGTGGCCTCGCCAACACCATGCCCTGGTTCGCGGCCTTGATGGTGTTTCTGAGCATGGCCAACAGCGGCCTGCCGGGCACATCGGGTTTTGTCGGGGAGTTCATGGTGATACTGGCCAGTTTTCAGTCGCACCCGCTGATCGCGGCGAGCGCTGGTTTGACCTTGATCATCGGCGCCGCCTACACGCTTTGGTTGGTCAAGCGGGTGATCTTTGGCGCGGTGGTCAATCCGCCGATTGCGAAGCTGCAAGATGTCAATGCCCGTGAGCTTTTGGTGCTTGGCGGCTTTGCGCTGGCCAGCTTGGTGGTGGGCTTGTGGCCGGCGCCTTTGGTGTCGTTGATGGATGGTTCGGTCAACGAAGTTTTGCAACAACTGTCGCGCGTGAAGATTTGAGGAATCGACCATGAACCCATTATCTATGGCCGATCTGTTGCCCTTGGTTCCCGAAGGGTTTCTGCTGGCCTCGCTGTGCATCTTGCTGCTGGCCGACTTGTTCATACCGCAAAGCGAGCGGTCAACGACGCATTGGCTGACGGTGGCGGTATTGGCCTTCACCGCCATTCTGGTCTGGCGTGCCGACGCCGACACCAGCCTGGCCGGCAGTGCCTTTTCGGGCATGTTCCTGAACGATGGCGTGGCGACCATCTGCAAGCTGTTCATTCTGTTGACCAGTGCGCTGGCATTGATTTATGCGCGGCCGTATTTGATTGCGCGCAAGCTGTTTCAAGGCGAGTTTTACACTTTGACCGGGTTCGCCGTCCTCGGCATGCTGCTGCTGGTTTCGGCGGGCAACATGCTGACCGCTTATCTGGGCTTGGAGTTGTTGGCCTTGCCGCTGTATGCCTTGGTCGCTTTGGACCGCGACAATGGCCGCTCGGCCGAAGCGGCAATAAAGTACTTCGTGCTCGGCGCGCTGGCCTCGGGGATGTTGCTGTACGGCATCAGCATGATCTATGGCGCTAGCGGCGCGCTGGATTTCGGCAGCATCCGCGCTGCGGCGGTGAGCAATTCGCCGCACCCGTGGTTGTACGGGATCGGCGTCGCCTTCGTGGTGATCGGGATCGCCTTCAAGTTCGGTGCGGCGCCATTCCACATGTGGTTGCCGGACGTTTATCAGGGCGCGCCGACGGCGGTGACGCTGTTTATCGGCAGTGCGCCGAAGATCGCGGCATTTGGTTTGGCCTATCGCTTGCTCGATGGCGCGCTCGATCCGTGGTTTCGCTACTGGCAGGCGATGCTGGTGGTGCTGGTGCTGCTGTCGCTGACCATTGGTAATTTGGTGGCGATTGCGCAGACCAATTTCAAGCGGATGTTGGCTTATTCGACGATCTCGCACGTCGGTTTTCTGTTGCTTGGCTTCATCGCCCACAGCGCCGAAGGCTATGCTGCGGCACTGTTCTATGCGATCAGCTATGCAGTCACTGCCAGCGCCGGCTTCGGTCTGCTGATGCTGTTGTCACGGGTCGGTTTTGAGGCAGAAGAAATCGCCGATTTTCGTGGACTCAATCAGCGCAATCCCTGGTACGCCTTGATGATGATGTTGGTAATGGCGTCGTTCGCCGGGGTGCCGTTGCTGGTCGGCTTCCTGGCCAAGTTTGTGGTGCTCAAAGCAGCGCTGGGGGTCGCCAACGCTGAGCTGCTTTGGCTGGTCATTGTCGCCGGTGTGTTTGCCGTGATCGGTGCCTTCTATTACCTGCGGGTGATCAAGGTGATGTATTTCGAAGCCCCGGCCGAGGCCGCGAGCGGGCCACTGCCACTGCCGCAGGACCTGGCGTTTCGCTGGGTGCTGAGTGGGAACGTGCTGGCCTTGCTCGGGTTAGGTATTTTTGGCGGTCCGTTGATCAGTTGGTGCGTGCGCGCGATCGCCGGTGGTTGATCGCGCGTAGCCGAAATCCGCCCCAAGGGAGGCTCGCGCGACGCCTTAGCGTTGACCCGGTGTTTTCGATTGTCGCAACAATGACCCGGCCATCGCTGCCACCGCCGCCGCAGCGATCACCAGTACCGCCCACAGCAACCATTGTCGATACGGCGGCGCGGGCTTTGGCGGCAATAGTGCGGCCGCGCCGCGTACCCGAATGCGCGCACCCAGCGACGCAGACGGCGGCGTCCACGAGCGACCCAATTCTGCTTGCATGGCATGGATCACCGCAGCCACCGGATAGTGCGGCCGCTGCACGTTTCGATTGCCGCCTACCAGCACCAGGTCAGCGGGTCCGGCATGGGCGATCAGAAAGCGATCCGGGCGGTAGCGCAACCGAATTCGCGGCGCTTGTTTGAGCGGCGGTTGACTTTGCAGCAGCCATTGGCGCTGTCGCGTCGGTGGAAAGTACAGGCGATTTTGTTTTAACGTTGCCTGTTCCACTTGCACGGCAAAGGCGGTGGTGTTGCCTTGCAGTTGCCACCAGGGCTGCTCCCGATCACGCGAGAGCAGCGTCAGCGTCGAAAGATTTCCGGCCACGCCCAAAT
>PEUI01000356.1:7334-13219 GCA_002785585.1 Lysobacterales bacterium CG02_land_8_20_14_3_00_62_12 | reverse complement strand
GAAGTCAGCCGCAGGCTGGAACGCACCGGCTCGATCAGCAAGACAAAATCGCTGGCGCTCATCGCCGAAACTTGCAAGCGGGTTTCGCCTTGGCCGAGTGCGCGATCAAACTGCTGGCTCTGCACCGTGGTGCGCCCGAGCGTTGCGCCTGCGGGCGTCTCGGCGAGGCGAAACTGCGGTGCCGGGCCGATGCCATTGGCGTCGGTCCATTGCAGGCGCAGGCCGATGATCGGTGTGCCTGCGGGCACCTGCGAATGTAGCCGGGCGAGCAATCGCACGGCGTATTGCTCGGGCGCTAGCGTGAGGTCGCTCGGTTGCGCAATCGGTTGCTGGATCAGCCCATCCATCCGCAATAACCAGGGGGTGTGTTGCCAAGGCGGCTCTGGGTCCGGCGGCATCGGGCCGAAGGTGACGGCCGCGCCATCGGCATCGAACAACAACAGATCGCTCAGGTCCTGCCGGTACAGCGACGCATAGGTTTCCGGGGTCAGCGTGAGCTGATGCAGGTCGGCATCGGCGTTGAGTCGCAGTGGCCAGCGCCAGCCGAATGGGTCGGCGGGTGCGGCCGCCAACGCGGTGCTCAGTGTTAGCAATGCAGTCGACAGGTAGCGATAGCCGAAGGTGTGTCGTTGACGACGCGGCGTCGCTGCGCAGGTTGACCAGGCACTCCGGCGCTCCGGTGGTCCGCACCTGGCCATCGCGGCAATATATTCGCCAGCATTGGCGCCGAACCCGAGGCGTTGCCGTAGCTGCCAGCGGTCGAGTTTGAGCGCGGTGTGGTTCATGCCGCCGCGCCGTCGGCTTCAGCCCGCGGTGGCATCGGCGCGAAGAACCCGACCGCGACGAACAGGGCGCCGACGCCGAGCAACGACACAATGCCCCAGAGATCGCCGAGGAAACGCATGTCGATCAGCACCAGCTTGCCCAGCACCAGTCCAAGCAGGCAGGCACCGGCAATCCAAAGGGCGCGCCGGTGACGACTGGCGCCGGTGAGCATGGTGAGAATGCCCAGTACCGTCCAGACGATCGACAAGGCGGACTGTGGCAGGGCATGCGCCAGCAGGTTGCCCGTCCATGGCTCGCCGCCGAAATGGTGGGTGGCACGCAAGGTCGCTGCCGACAGCGCCATAAAGGCAAAACCGAGCAGCAGATTGCGTAGAAATTGCGTGGTGGTCACGCGGTTGCTGACGCTGGCAAAGTAGCCGGCCAACAGCAACAATGCGGCAATCTGGGTGAGCTCCAACGGATTGACAATCGGTAGCCAGATCAGCGGATCGGCGGCGCCACTGCGGAATGAGGCGAAGATCGCCAACCCCAGGCTGGCACTGGCGAACAGCGGCAGCAGGCGTTTGCCCAAGTGGTCGATGGCGTGCGGACGCGGCCACGCCAGCCAGGCTTGGCGCCAGTGCAAGCCGGCCAGGGGCAGTAGCACCGGTAGCGCCAACGCCGCCAAACGCCAGCCATCACCGAGACCGGTCAGCCGCCCAAGCCGATCATCCATCTCGATCCAGGCCAGCACTGGCAGCCCCAGCCACCACAACGCATGGCTCCAGTCGAGCCCGAAGCGATCACCCGAGTCCAGCAGCTTGAGCGTGAGCAGACTGGCCAGGGCATAGCCCAGACAAGCTTGCCAACCGTCCTGTGCGAGCGGCGTCCCGTGGGCCAGGGTCATCAGCAGCAGCAACGGCAGCGCGAGCACCAGCCCGGTGTGCGCGGGCCAGGCAAACGGCGAAAACGCCAACCAGCGCCGCAGCCACGCCGACAGCGCCGCCGAAACGGCGAACCACCCAAGGCTGAGGTCGACTACCCGATTGGGCGCGGCGTGCCGGTCGATTTCCACCAATCCGGCCAGTGCCCACCAGGCAAAGGCCCACAGCGCGAGCAGCGCGGGCAGCGACGAGGCAGCGCCGTGTCGCTGATACTGGATGCCGCTGAACAACGCCGCCAGCGTGATCAAGATTGCACCGAAGGTGAACGTGTGGTGCTGGACCGACGGCCAATGCGCGCCAGTGGCAATCACCAGCGCCACTGCGGCGGCGGCTTGCAGCAATAATCCCATCCAGCGCAGAGGGCGTTCGCGTTGTTCGAGTCCGAGCCAAAGCAGCAGGGCGCCTTCGACCGCCCAGACCGCTGCTGTCCATTGCGCCGACAACGCCAGTGGCACCGCCAGCGTGGCAAACACCAGCGACAGTCCCGCATAGGCGCGACGCCAGCGCGCCAGGCCGCTGGTTGCCCACACCCAGCGTGCCAGCAGCAGGTAGACCAGGGCCAGCAGCAGCGCGCTCCAAGCCAGCGCATAACGATCATCGTGTAGCAATCCGGCTTGCAGACCGAAGCCGATCAGCGGGGTGCCAAACACCAGCGAGCCATCGACGCGATCCCGCGCTTGCGGGTCCGGATGGCGCAGCGCGGGCAGCAATGGAATCAGCAAATACATGACAAAGAACAAAATCAGAAACGGCTCGGTGCTGGCGAACTGTTCCGGTTGGTAACGCAGTACGCCCCAAACCGTACCGATCAAAAAAGTAAATAGAAAGCCGAGCAAGTTGAGTACGCGCCAGCCTTTGGCCCAACTGATGGCGATGATGGCGCCGTTGAGCAAGGCGTAGTAGCTGAACAGGGCGACGTGGTTGCCGTTGCCGGTGGCGGCCAGGATCGGTGCGGCAAAACCGCCGATGATGCCGAATACCGCCAGCCCCAGTGAGTCCTGCAGGATGGCAAGCACACTGCAACCGGCGACCAGAATCAGTAGCAAGCCAAAGGTGATCGCGCTCGGCAGCAAGTGATACAGACGATAGGCCGAGAACACCGTCAACATCAGAATGCCAATGGCACCGCCCTGCAAATTGCGCGCAAACAACGGGCGTTGCTGGCGCAGTTTGAAACCCAGCGCCAAGGTGGCCAATCCCACCACCGCCACGGCGATGAAGCGGTACTCAATCGGAAACGTCAACCAGCCTTGGCGATAGCCGTAACGAAACAAGGCGCCGACCCCCACGAACAACAGGCCGATGCCGATTTTCGCCACCCAGTTGCCGTCACCGAACCAGCGCCAGAAGCCGCTGCCGCTGGCGGATGCGGCGCGGTCAAGTGGGGTGGTGTGGTCGCGATCGAGCAGCGGATCAATGCGCTCGGATTGCCACCCGGACTCGCTCCTGGCCTGCGGTTCGCGGGCGCTGAAGACCGCACGTTGCGGCGCCGCCGATGCACCGACCGCCGCGACCTCGCGGGTCGTGCTCGCGGCTGCCAATGACGGCACCAGCGGTGGCGCCATCGCCACCGGTTCGGCTGGACTGGCAGCGGCTACGCTGATATCGGCTGGCGGTTCGCCAACCATAGCGGCGGCCGACGGTTCGTGCAGCGATGATCTTGCCGAAGCCGGCGTGGTGGTGGTTGCCAGCCGTTGTTCCAATTGATCGACGCGATCACGCAGCCTTAGCCACAATCCGAACAAGACGCCGACCAGCGCGCCGCCGAACAATCCCAGCATCTCGCGGCTGGAAACGCCTGCGGCCAGGCCGAAAATCGCGCCAAGAAATCCGAATAACCATGCCATGACCCGACTCCCGTGCACACTGCCATCAAACCAACGACGACGCTGGAACCGCGTCGTCGCGCGCCAGCATACCGGTGTCAGACGACCGGTGGCGCTTCCGGTGGGCGGGTTTTGAAGCGTTGATGCACCCAGAGATATTGTTCCGGCGCAGCGCGCACCATTTGTTCGATCAGCGCATTGACGCGGCTGGTGTGCGCGAGCGCCGATTCGCCAGGCAACTCGGCGAGCGCGGTACCGATGCGCAGATGATAGTTGCCGTCGTGATCGCGATGGTGGAAAAACGGCACCACCGCAGCACCGGTCAGGCGCTGCAATTGGTGGGTGGCGGTGATGGTCGCGGCGGGCACCCCGAAGAACTTGGCAAACACGCAATCTTTGCCGCGCATGTCTTGGTCTGGCGCGTACCAGAGCACGCCACCTTGACGTAGAAAACGCACGGCGGCGCGCAAATCCTCGCGCGTGAAGAGTGCGCTGGCGTAGCGCAGGCGGCCGCGCTTGATCGCCCATTCCAAAGCCGCCGAGCGATGCCGACGGTACATCGCCGCCGCTGGTTGTTGGCTGCACAGCAGTCGGCCGCATAGGTCCAACGTCATGAAATGGCCGGACAGTAGCAACACGCCACGCCCCTGTTGCTGCAAGCTTTGGAGGATTTCCAGGCCGTCGATCTGCAAGCCCGCTTCCAGATCGCGGGTCTGCCCCCACCAGGCGCGCGAAAACTCGTAGATGCCGATGCCCATGGCGGCGAAATTGGCGCGCAGCAATTGTGCCCGCCAGCGGGCGTCACGCTCGGGAAAACACAATGCCAGATTGCGTGCCGCCACCTGTCGTCGCCGCCGCGCCAGCAGCGCCAACAGCGCGCCGCAGCCGCGGCCGATGGCGCGTCCGGTCCGCGCCGGCAGATGGCCAAACACGGCGAGCAGACCGATGCCAATCCAGATCGGCCAGTGCTTCGGTGCCAGCAGGGATTTGTCAATAGCCATAGCGCATCTTAGGTGAGTTGCGATTGCCGGTCAGCGTTGCCGTGGCTGCCTCGGCTATTCTTTGCGCTTGCGTCGAGAAGTTGCGCCATGTTTTTGCTGCGCTTTTTGTACAACCTGACGATGCGCCTGTTGACCCCGGTAATTCTTTATCGGCTGGCTTGGCGTGGATTGCGCAATCGCGAATACTTTGGCCGTTGGCGCGAACGTTTCGGCTATTTCCCGGACCCGGGATTGGGTTCGTCGATTTGGGTGCATGCGGTATCGGTGGGTGAGGTCAATGCCGCTGCGCCGGTGATCGAAGCATTGAGGTTGAAGTTCCCGGATCAGGCGTTCGTGGTTACCACGGTCACCCCCACCGGCTCGGCGCAAGTGCACAAGTTGTTCGGCAAGCGGGTGTTTCATGTTTACTTGCCGTATGACCTGCCGGGCTCGGTGGGGCGGTTTTTTGATCGGGTACGGCCGCGTCTGGCCTTGGTGATGGAGACCGAGATCTGGCCCAACCTGTTTTTTACCTGTCGTCGGCGCGGGATTCCGATGGTGATGGCCAACGCCCGGTTGTCGGCGCGATCACTCAAGGGCTACGGGCCGGTGCGACCGCTGATTCGCGCGGCCATTCGCAGCGCCAACTTTATCGCCGCGTCCAGCCAACAAGATGCCGAACGATTGCTCAAGTTGGGCGCGCGTCCGCTATCGGTGCGCGTGGTCGGTAACGTGAAGTACGACCTGCGCATTCCTGATGGATTGGCCGAGATCGGCAAGGTCATGCGTGAATACTGGGGGCCGGCGCGGCCAGTCTGGGTGGCAGCCAGCACCCACGATGGCGAAGAATCGGCGGTGCTGCGCGCCCATGCCCGGGTACTGCGGCGCTTTCCCGATGCCTTGCTGGTGATCGCGCCACGTCATCCGGAACGGTTTCGACCGTCGGCGCAACTCTGTCGTGGCTTGGGTTTCCGCACCCTGACGCGCACCGAAGACGGCGTGGCGCGTGCCGATACGCAGTGCTTCGTGGCCGATACCCTGGGCGAACTGCTGAGTTTTTATGCGGCCAGCGATGTCGCTTTTGTGGCCGGCAGTTTTGAACCGGTTGGCGGCCACAACGTGCTGGAGCCGGCCGCGGTCGCGGTGCCGATCCTCGTTGGCCCAAACACTTTCAATTTCGCCGAAATCACCGAAAGCTTGATCCACCAAGGTGCGGCCATTCGCGTTGCCAACGCCGTCGAGCTGGGTGATGCGGTGGCGCGTCTGTTCGCCGATCCGGCAGCGCGCCAGCGCATGGGCACCGCGGCGCTCACCGCGATGCAATCCGAACGCGGCGCGGTGGCGCGCATCATCGCGATCATCGATCAAGT
>PEUI01000356.1:6725-7306 GCA_002785585.1 Lysobacterales bacterium CG02_land_8_20_14_3_00_62_12 | reverse complement strand
CTGCTCGCCGTAATGCACGCCACGCCAGCCAAACTTGGCCAGCGCAGCTTCAAAGGCCGCTTGCCGATCCGCTTTGACCAGGTACAGTTTTTTACCGTCCACCGGCTGGCCCGGTTCGCGTTCGCGCAACTCGTGTTCAAGGTAATCATCGAATCGGGGATCTGCCTGGTCAAGGCCAATCCACTCGGTTTCCACGTTGAGATAAAACCCCAATCCAAAGCGCGGCGATTCTTCGACGAACACCAGCTCAATCGGCGTAAACGGCACCTTGTCCAACAAGCCGTGGGCGAAGGCGCGCATATCCTTGTTTTGCGGCAGATAGGCCTGCGCACCGCTGGTGATGCGCCACAACTCGGCTGGCGTGCGGGCGTGGGGCATCCAGGCGATCGACCATTTGATGGCCAGAATCAACACGATCCACACGGGTAGCAAGAGCAGCGAAAGTTTTAACAGGTGTGGCCGCCGGGCCAACTGGCGGGCAAACAGCACCGCGACTGGCAGCAACAGTGGCAGCGCATACAACGGCAGTCGGGATCGCGACAGCATGAACAGGCAGAGTGGCAGCGCGATCCAAAGCCACA
>PEUI01000356.1:6324-6718 GCA_002785585.1 Lysobacterales bacterium CG02_land_8_20_14_3_00_62_12 | reverse complement strand
CCGTTGGCTCGACGCCGTCGGATCGGGTGTTGGACCGGGTGCTGGATCGCGCATCGGCCCGCGCAGCGTCGCCCAGGCGGCGGCCAGTGACCATGGCAACGTGCCCAGCAGAAAGGTGAAACCATAAACGTAAAAGCCCCCCCACCACTGCGGGAATCGACCAAAATCATCGCTGCTGACGCGGCCGATCACTTCATCTTTGATCAAGTATTCAAGCAGTCCCGGATTTTTCATCACCACCAGCAGGTACCAGGTCCCTCCCACCAGCAGAAAGCCCAACACCCCCAGCCACGGAAAAAGTCGTCCGCGGCGAGCAAAGCCCGGTTCGCCGAGGTGAAATCCAATCAGCGCCAGCAGCGGTAACAAGGCCGGCGGTCCCTTGGTCAAAAACGCC
>PEUI01000356.1:0-6290 GCA_002785585.1 Lysobacterales bacterium CG02_land_8_20_14_3_00_62_12 | reverse complement strand
CGTCAGCAGTACATCGGTGGATACCCAGTTGGTAGCAAAGTACGGCACTGCCATGGTGCCGTAGATCAGCGCTGGCAGCCCCGGTAACGCTGGCACCAGCCGCGTGCCGATCCAGAACAGCAGCCACAGGGTGCCTGCAAAAGCCAGCGCATTGGGCAACCGCACCGCCCATTCGCTGCGACCAAAAGTGGCGACGCTGCTGGCGATCGCCCAATAAGTCAACGGTGGTTTGGTCGGGTGGATGCGGTGGTGGTGGCGGTGCGGTGTCAGCCAATCGCCGGAACGCAACATATTCAAAGCCACCTGCGTGTAACGACCCTCGTCGGTCTCCCACAAGCTGCGCGAACCCTGAAACGACAAGCCCAACACCAGACCCAACGCCAATACCCAGCGCCACGACTGCAAGCAAGCTCGGATCCGCGGCAGCGCCGGGGTGGTGACGGTAGCGGTGGGCATGCAGTCTCAAAACGGCTGGAATAAAGTCGCCATGGTAGGCGATGTAGCGTCGGCCACGAAACCGGGCCGCCATCTGCGGCGCACACCCGGCACCGTGCTACCGCAAGCGCGGGGCACCAAATGGTGCTTTCGCGGATCCGCCATCGCTCAGAGTTGCTCGCGCAATTGTTCCAGGTCGCGCATGCGGCGCTGGCTTTGCTCCCAGGTGTTGCGGGTGACGGCGGCGAGCAGGGCTTCGGCGATAGCCATCAGGGCGGCATTGGAATCCCACACCGAGGGCACACTGATGCGGGCTGGCAGCACGTGCAGGGCGAGCCGCGAAATCGGCGATAGCCATTGATCGGTGATCAACAAGACCTTGGCCTGACGAGCGCTGGCAGCCTTCGCCAAACGCAGCAGGCTGGGCTGGTAGCGGCGAATGTCGAAGATCAGCAGCACGTCGCGGTGGTCCATGTTCAGCACTTGGTCTTGCCAATTGGCTTCCTGATCTTGCAGGTGATTGACGCCGCCACGGATGATGCGCAACTGCACCGACAAATAGCGCGCCAACGCGTCGGTAAATCGGCCTCCCAGCAGATGCACGCGTTGCTTGCGGTCACCGAGCAGCTTGACGACCTGGTCGATCTCGTGGGCGGCCAGGTGCGAGAAGGTCTCCTGGATGTTCTGCACGACGGCGTCGGCGAACTCGGTCGCGGTGGTGCGGGATTGCTTGCGGCCGCCACGGATTGCCTGACTGGCCTTGCTCAGCGGCGAACTCAATTGCGCCGTCAGTTCTTCGCGCAGGCGGCGCTGAAAATCCGGATACGACTGAAACCCGAGTCGCGCCACCATCCGCAGCACCGTCGGCGTGCTCACTTCCACCTGGCGGGCGAGCACGGTAGCGCTTTGCAGACCGGCCATCGGATATTCCGCCAACAGCCGATGCGCCACCCGGCGCTCGGTGGCCGAGAACTGACCCAGGTTTTCACGCAACTGATCGACGACGGTTTCAGGCATGGCCGTGGCTCCCGGTTGAGCGACTTTCCGAAGGGCTTGACATTCACCTGGATTTGTACGACTTTTTACCGCAGGCGTCAAACGCAATCAAAATGTAATGTTCGTTACAACTTCCGCAAAGGCCAAACCGGTGATGCAGTCTGTGTTGCGGTCTTCCACTTCGGCGCCGGTGGCGGTGTACCACCGCGGCGGCCATTCGGGTGTGGTGTTGACCTGCGAACACGCCAGCAACTTTATTCCTCTTGGCTATCAACGATTGGGATTGCCAGCGCACGATCTGGAACGGCATATCGCCTGGGACATCGGCGCCCTGGGACTGGCCGAGCAGATGGCGGCCTTGCTCGACGCGCCGTTGGTGTTCGCTACCCATTCGCGCCTGTTGCTCGATTTGAATCGTGATCCGGGCGCTGGCGACTCGATCGCCGAGCACAGCGAAGATACGCCGATTCCACGCAATGTCGGTATCGGCGAGGTCGAACGTCGCTGGCGGCGGGATTGGTTGTACACGCCGTTTCACGCCAGCGTTGACCATCTTCTCGACGAGCAGCAGGCGACCATTGGGGTGACCGCGCTGCTTTCGATCCACTCGTTTACGCCGATTTACCAGCAGCGCCAGCGGCCCTGGCAGGTCGGCATCATCAGCCAGCACGACCGCCGGTTGTCCGAGCGGTTGATCGCAGCGTTGCGGCTGGACAGCGAATTGTGCGTGGGTGAAAACCAGCCCTACGCCGCTGACGATGGCGTCTATCACAGCGTGCAACGGCACGGCGAACGCCGCGGTTTGCCGTGCGCCATGATCGAAGTGCGCAATGACCAGATCAGCTCGGGTCGTGGCCAGTTGGCGTGGGCCGCGCGCTTGGCAGCAGCATTGAAATTGGCACTGGCCGGGCTCCCCGGTGCCGTCGCGACGACCACTTGCGAACCAAGTTCTGGAGCCATGGCGGGTTAGCAAACAACACCAATAGAGGGGAGAGCAGCATGATTGAGCAATCGGGGATTAGTTACACCAAGGTCGACAAGAGCTATTTCGAGGCGCGCGGTCTGCGCCGCTACGCTGGCGTCTGATCGTTGTGGGCGCTGGGCGTCGGGGCGGTGATTTCCGGCCATTTTTCCGGCTGGAACTACGGCCTGGCCAATGGTTGGGGCAGCATGTTCGTCGCCACCGTCATCATCGCCATCATGTATCTGGGGCTGACCTATTCGATTGCGGAAATGTCGCCAGCCTTGCCGCATACCGGCGCTGCCTATTCCTTTGCCCGCAGTGCGATGGGGCCCTGGGGCGGGTTTCTCACCGGCCTATCGGAAAACGTCGAATACGTGCTGACGCCAGCGGTGATCGTGTTCTTCATTGGCAGTTACATGACCAGTATCGTCGGTACCGATCCGAGCTTGCAGCCGCTTTGGTGGATTGGTTTTTACCTCGTTTTCGTTGGACTGAATGTGGTTGGGGTGGAGTTGTCATTTCGGGTCACTTTGACGGTTACCTTGCTGGCCTTGGCCTGCCTGGTAGTGTTCTGGTTCAGTGCGCTGCCGCATATCGACTTCAACCGCTGGGCGATGAATGTTGGCACCGATGGTGGCGAACTGGTCGACGGCAACGGTCCGTTTCTGCCACTCGGTTTCAAAGGCATTCTGGCGGCGCTGCCGTTTGCCGTCTGGCTGTTTCTGGCGATCGAACAGTTGCCGCTGGCCGCCGAGGAATCGGTCGATCCCAAGCGCGATATGCCCAAGGGCATCATTGCCGGCATGTTCACGCTGATCGTTTCCGCGTTCATGATTCTCTGGCTCAATCCGTCGGTGACCGGCATCGGCTCGCACGCGCTGGGGTCTTCGGGTGAACCCTTGCTCGACGGCTTCAAGGCGATCTACGGCGACAACACCGCCAAATTGCTGGCGTTGGTCGCTGTGCTGGGGCTGGTGGCGAGTTTTCACACGATCATCTTCGCCAAAGGTCGGCAGATTTATTCGCTCAGTCGTGCGGGCTATTTCATGCCCTGGCTTTCGATCACCCATGGCCAGCGCAAAACCCCACACGTGGCGATGGTGCTTGGCAGCGTCACCGCGCTCGCGGTGATGTTCGGACTGTGGTTTGGTTTTGGTGCGGAGAAAGGCGGCAAGATCATCGGTGGCACCTTGCTCAACATGGCGGTATTTGGCGCGATGTTCTCGTATTTCATGCAGGCTTTGTCGTTTATCCTGCTGCGCCGAAACATGCCCAATATCCACCGCCCCTATCGCAGTCCGCTGGGCGTTGGCGGCGCGCTGCTGACCATGGTCATTGCCGGCGTCACCTTGTATTTCCAACTGACCGGCGACCCGACCTATACCCAGGGCGTATTGTGGGTGGCCTTGTGGTTTGCGGTCTGCGTCACTTACTTTGGCTTGGTTGGTAGGCATCGCTTGATTCTGTCGCCGGAAGAAGAATTCGCCATGGCGCAAAAGGAAAAAACCGTTTCCCCGTGATCGACCCGTCGATCTTTTGGGCTGCGGTGGCGACACCGCAGCCAATTTTTTTCAAGGACTAAATGCGATGACTGCACCGCTCGGTTTTGAGGCTTTGAAGCGTTCCGTTGCCAGCGGCATGATCGATACCGTGCTGGCTTGTCTGGTGGACATGCAAGGTCGCTTGATCGGCAAGCGCTTTCAGGCTGAGTACTTTATCGACAGCGCCTATGCCGAAACCCACGCCTGCAATTACCTGCTGGCCAACGACATCGATATGGAACCGGTGCCCGGCTACCAGGCGGCAAGCTGGAACCAGGGTTACGGCGACTTCATGCTCAAGCCCGATCTGCAAACCTTGCGTTTGCTGCCCTGGCTGGAAGGCACCGCATTGGTGCTGTGCGATGTGCTCGATCACCACACGCACCAGGACCTGCCACACAGCCCGCGCGCAATGTTGAAGAAACAGATCGCTCGACTGACCGAACGCGGTTATCTCGGCATGTTCGCCTCCGAACTCGAGTTTTATTTGTTCGATGAAAGCTACGCGGCGATCCATGCCCGCAACTATCAGCAGCCGAAGACCGCTGGCCACTACATCGAGGACTACCACATCCTGCAAACCACGCGCGAAGAAGGCGTCATCCGCGCCATCCGCAAAGGTCTGCAGGCAGCGGGTATTCCGGTGGAAAACTCCAAGGGCGAATGGGGGCCGGGCCAGGAAGAAATCAACGTGCGCTATGCCGACGCGTTGACCATGGCCGACCGCCACGCCATTCTCAAGAATGCCTGCAAAGAGATCGCCATGCAGCAGGGCAAGGCGATCACCTTCATGGCCAAGTGGCGCTACGACCTCGCTGGTTCGAGCAGCCATATCCACAATTCGTTGTGGGATTTGAAGGGCAAGACCGCCAAGTTCTTTGATCCGAAAGCCAAGCACGGCATGTCGGCGTTGATGCAGTCGTGGGTCGCCGGGCAACTCAAATATGCACGCGACATCACTTGGTTGCTGGCGCCGTACATCAATTCCTACAAGCGTTTTCAGGTCGGCACGTTTGCGCCGACCCGTGCCGCCTGGAGCTGCGACAACCGCACTGCCGGATTTCGCTTGTGCGGCGAGGGCAGCAAAGCGATCCGCATCGAGTGCCGGATCGGCGGCGCCGATCTGAATCCGTACCTGGCTTACAGTGGGCTGATCGCGGCCGGGCTGGCCGGCGTCGATGAAAAACTGAAACTGCCCGCGCCGTTCGAAGGCGATGGCTATGCCAGCGCCGAACTGCCAGAAATTCCGCATACCCTGCGCGACGCCGCACAGGCGCTGAAAGCATCGAAAATGTTGCGCAAAGCGTTTGGCGACGCCGTCGTCGATCACTATTTCCGCACCGCCGAATGGGAGCAATTTGAAGCCGATCGACGCGTCACCGATTGGGATTTGCAGCGCGGCTTCGAACGTTATTGAGCGGGGTCAACCACCATCATCGGCGGCGGTGATCGACACCGCCGCTGGATATTTTTAATGTCACTGAGAGCCGCATGAGCGCAACCGTACAACTGATCTCCCCGGTCGATGGTCGCGTCTTGGCCGAACGCACGCTGGCCAGCCCGGCGCAGATCGCGCAGGCACTGACTGCCGCCGCGCAAGCCCAAGCGCTGTGGCAGCGCACGCCGATCACCGAACGCGCGCGGTATTGCCGTGCCGCGGTGGCGGCGATGTTGGCGATGACCGAAGCCATCGTGCCGGAGTTGGCTTGGCAGATGGGTCGGCCGGTGCGCTATGGGGCCGGCGAGCTGCGTGGTTTTGCCGAGCGCGCCGACTACATGATCGCGATTGCGCCGAAGGCTTTGGCGGATATCGAGATCGCGCCGAAGGCGGGATTTGAGCGCAGTATTAGGCGCCAACCGCTGGGTACGGTGCTGGTGATTGCGCCGTGGAATTACCCCTACCTGACGGCGGTCAATTCGGTGATCCCGGCGCTGATGGCGGGCAACGCGGTGGTGCTCAAGCACGCCACCCAGACCCTGCTCGTCGGTGAGCGATTCGCCGAGGCTTTCGGTCGCGCCGGGTTGCCCGCTGGTCTGTTTCAAAACCTGGTGATCGACCATGCACAGACTGCTGCCATCATCGGTTCTGGCCAGGTACACCAGGTCAATTTCACCGGCTCGGTCGCCGGTGGCCGAGCGATCGAGGCGGCCGCCGCCGGGCACTTTCTGGGACTGGGTCTGGAGTTGGGCGGCAAAGATTCCGCCTACGTGCGGGCCGACGCCAATCTGCCCTACGCGGTGGAAAATCTGGTCGATGGCAGCTTCTTCAATTCCGGCCAGAGTTGCTGCGGCATCGAGCGCATTTACGTGGATCGGAAAATCTATCCGGCGTTTGTCGATGCCTTCGTCACCCT
>PEUI01000216.1:1047-1400 GCA_002785585.1 Lysobacterales bacterium CG02_land_8_20_14_3_00_62_12 | reverse complement strand
CGTGCCTGTCTGCGCCATCGCCTCCCCTGGGTGTATGGCGCGGTGCAACGCTTCGAGGGCCAGGTGAGTGTATTTGCACCGCACCGTGCGCCTGGCGTCGCGCCCTGCTATCGCTGCCTGTTTCCGGAAGCGCCCCGGCCAGGTGATGCCCCCAACTGCGCCGAGGCTGGCGTGCTCGGCGTGTTGCCCGGGGTCATCGGTTTGTTGCAGGCCAACGAAGCCATCAAGCTGGTCCTGGGTATCGGCCAACCCTTGATCGGCCGCCTACTTTGTTTCGACGGCCTGGCCGCGGGCTTTCGCGAACTCAAGTTGAGCGCCGATCCGGCGTGTGCCGATTGCGGCCTGCGGTAGTG
>PEUI01000216.1:0-997 GCA_002785585.1 Lysobacterales bacterium CG02_land_8_20_14_3_00_62_12 | reverse complement strand
CGTAGTTGCCAGACCTACTGGATACGTTCCACGCGGGCCGGCTGGTTTCCGAGTTTGCTGCTGGTGCAGCGCGCTGGTTGCCGCAAGGCTTTGCGTCCCGACTGGTGCTTGGGTGATCGATCAGTCGGCGCAACCGCCGATGCGCTGCAATTCACGGTGGCCGCTGATGCGCCGGAACGGACCAGCAACTTCGCTATCGTCGAACTGGTAGTCGATGTCCAGACGGTCGCAGGCAAGTCGGCTCAGTGTCGCTGTGCCCACCTGCTGGCGATTGTTGGCGGGCTCACGGTTCAAGGCACCGCCGGTACTGCGGATGATCGCGAGCGTGGTCTGCTCGCCACTGCCAAGCGGGCCCTGCAGGGAGAACCAGTGCTGCTGGCTGGGATCATCCGCGGCGCCTTCGGGGTCGTAGGTGAACCAGGTGGCGAACAGCGTGTCGAAGGTCGGGATCGCCTGAAACATCAGGCCCTGGCCGCTGCTCGCCGGTTCAAACCAGGCACCGTTGAGCCCTGAGTCGAGGGACTTGGCGGTGCCCGCCACGACCGAGCTGGCGGGGTCGGCGCAGGCGACCCCAGGGGTCAGCCGCGACAACGTCACCAGCCCGGTGGCGCCGTCGTTTTCGTCCGCAGTGAACTGATAGCGAAATTGCGCGCGGTCGCAGCTTTCGAAGTTGAGGTGGGCGCTGCCCACCCGACGCGGGGCGGTGATGCCGACGCCAAAGCGGCCGCCGTCGTTGCTCAGAATGTCGATGGTGGCATCCGCGCTGGGATCGGCGAGCACGCCTTGCAGGGAGTACCAGCGCAGTCCGCTCGGGTCGTTGCCGCCGTCCGGGCGAAACGTGAACCAGGGCGCAAACAAGGTGCGGGCGCCGGCGATCCAATCGATCATCAGACCCTGACCGCTGCTCCACGGCGCATACCAGGCGCCACTGACGCCGGCCTGATCGGCGCGCACCGTGGGCAGTTGCTGACCGGCATCGATCAAATCCAGCACGCTC
>PEUI01000317.1:1663-2683 GCA_002785585.1 Lysobacterales bacterium CG02_land_8_20_14_3_00_62_12 | reverse complement strand
GGACAGACTGTTCCACCTGTGTTCACTGCCGCACAGGCAGCTCAGAAACTGGTGCCACCAGCCGACGATGATGACGACGAAGTTCACTGCCGCACAGGCAGCTCAGAAAGAGCAGCAGGTACGCGGCGAGATCGAGGATGCGTTCACTGCCGCACAGGCAGCTCAGAAAAGTAAGTGGTTTGGAAAATCTCTTGCCACCAGGTTCACTGCCGCACAGGCAGCTCAGAAAAAGCAGGTAGATCAAGATGGCGTCGTCGCGTGGTTCACTGCCGCACAGGCAGCTCAGAAAAGGTTGGCGACGGAACCTAGGGATTACCTAGTGTTCACTGCCGCACAGGCAGCTCAGAAATCGGTCAATCCGTTCCCCTTTTGCCGGGTTACGTTCACTGCCGCACAGGCAGCTCAGAAATGGTCGCGCGAGGCCAACGTGTACGTCTGGGGGTTCACTGCCGCACAGGCAGCTCAGAAAGGGTTGAAACCCGCGCGCTGCTCCTTGAAAATGTTCACTGCCGCACAGGCAGCTCAGAAAACAGTACGGCAGCATGCGGTAGTGAGCCAGCAGTTCACTGCCGCACAGGCAGCTCAGAAAATGCCGAGCTGCACGCTGCGCAAGTCCAGCCGGTTCACTGCCGCACAGGCAGCTCAGAAAATCCTGCCGCCCGACGCGGTCACGCGGAATCGGTTCACTGCCGCACAGGCAGCTCAGAAATCGCACCCCATCGGATGCGATGCTGCGCGGTAGTTCACTGCCGCACAGGCAGCTCAGAAATGCGGAAAATAGCAGGATGCTGGAGTTAACGTGTTCACTGCCGCACAGGCAGCTCAGAAAAATCGCCAAGACCGCCAAAGCCACCAAGGGCAGTTCACTGCCGCACAGGCAGCTCAGAAAAAACGCGCTTGCACAAATGCTTCGATGTCGATGTTCACTGCCGCACAGGCAGCTCAGAAAATCAAATCCGATCTGCTCGCGGGCGAACCGCAAGTTCACTGCCGCACAGGCAGCTCAGAAATGCGCAGTGC
>PEUI01000317.1:0-1642 GCA_002785585.1 Lysobacterales bacterium CG02_land_8_20_14_3_00_62_12 | reverse complement strand
AGCAATCGACTCCAGCCGCCTGCCCCTCGTTCACTGCCGCACAGGCAGCTCAGAAAAGTACTCGTTGGCGTGGCCAGTGTGTTTTGCGAGTTCACTGCCGCACAGGCAGCTCAGAAAATCGCGGCCGCAAGGCTGTTGCTCTTTCCAGCTGTTCACTGCCGCACAGGCAGCTCAGAAAAAAGTCAAAGCGGCCTAAGTGTCCGCCACTGCCGTTCACTGCCGCACAGGCAGCTCAGAAAGGCTTCGATTGCAGCCATCGCACGCACTCCAGGTTCACTGCCGCACAGGCAGCTCAGAAATGTATGCCGTCGCGGAATGCCCGCGCTTGTTCGTTCACTGCCGCACAGGCAGCTCAGAAATTCTGCCGGGTTACCCACTCCTTGTTTACCGCGTTCACTGCCGCACAGGCAGCTCAGAAAAAGAAGGTGAACGTTGCCTTCGCTCGGTTCGCGTTCACTGCCGCACAGGCAGCTCAGAAAACGAAAGAGCGAAACTCTTTTCGGACGAGGATGTTCACTGCCGCACAGGCAGCTCAGAAATGTTCAGACTAGCGTTCCAGATTGTAAAACACGTTCACTGCCGCACAGGCAGCTCAGAAATAGGCCGCTACCGGCAACCGCGCCCAGGCCGCGTTCACTGCCGCACAGGCAGCTCAGAAACTGCATTACCCTGCGTTACCATGCTTTCAAAAGTTCACTGCCGCACAGGCAGCTCAGAAAGCGTCATAGTTCGCCAGCGCAATTGCAAACAATGTTCACTGCCGCACAGGCAGCTCAGAAAGCGTGCATCAACACGTCCGACAGCCGCGACGGGTTCACTGCCGCACAGGCAGCTCAGAAATGAAACACGCTGCCCGCACCGCGCTGGTCGATGTTCACTGCCGCACAGGCAGCTCAGAAAGCACGCTGGCAGCGGCTGACGCGGTCCAGCCGGTTCACTGCCGCACAGGCAGCTCAGAAAGCGACGCTACTGGCAACCGCGACGCTACTGGCGTTCACTGCCGCACAGGCAGCTCAGAAATGCGCGTTCGTTATCAGGACCGGCTTGTAGACGTTCACTGCCGCACAGGCAGCTCAGAAAAGAATGGTGCAGCATCGTCGTACGGCGACGACGTTCACTGCCGCACAGGCAGCTCAGAAAAGACCAATACACGCATTTTCATGAGGCAAGGGGTTCACTGCCGCACAGGCAGCTCAGAAAAGTCAGGAGCACGACATGAGCATCACTTACACGTTCACTGCCGCACAGGCAGCTCAGAAAGTAGAGCAATTCCGCCCTGCGGCAACCTAACGGTTCACTGCCGCACAGGCAGCTCAGAAATCGAAAGGAATCGCTCGCTATACACGTATAGCGTTCACTGCCGCACAGGCAGCTCAGAAAAGCGCGGGCGCGGTCTCAAGCAAGACAATAGTGTTCACTGCCGCACAGGCAGCTCAGAAAGGAAACTAGGCAAGTCCTAGTGCGCGCATCATGTTCACTGCCGCACAGGCAGCTCAGAAAGACCGGCCATGCATCGCTGGAGTCCCAGTCACGTTCACTGCCGCACAGGCAGCTCAGAAAGCGACGCTACCGGCAACCGCGACGCTACCGGCGTTCACTGCCGCACAGGCAGCTCAGAAATGCTTGGAAACCTGCACCGGCA
>PEUI01000002.1 GCA_002785585.1 Lysobacterales bacterium CG02_land_8_20_14_3_00_62_12 | reverse complement strand
GTCCTCTGTCCTATGTCCTCTGTCCTCTGTCCTCTGTCCTCTGTCCTCTGTCCTCTGTCCTCTGTCCTCTGTCGTTGACAATCGCTTGGTCTTGGGCCGACCATGCGGCGACTGCACCGAGGCCAGGAGAGACTGCATGACGCAATCCTTACGCGCACCCGCCATCGCCGCTGCCCGCAATGGCTATGCCCCGCATTCGCGGTTGCAGGTTGGCGCTGCGCTGCGGTCGATCAACGGTCGGGTGTATGCCGGCTGCAATGTCGAGAACGCTTCGTTTTCGGTCGGCGGTTGTGCCGAGCGGGCGGCGATCGCCGCAGCGGTGTTGGCCGAAGGCAAGGATTTTCGGCTGGCCGCGATCACCGTCGCCGCCTTCGATGCCGACGGCACGGCGCTGCCGATTTCACCCTGCGGTGCTTGCCGCCAGGCGCTGATCGAGTTTGGCGAAGACGCCGAGGTCAGTTTTCTCGATGGCGATGGCCACTGGCGCTGCCAAACGGCGGCGTCGTTGATGCCGTTTCGCTTTGTGTTTCCGAGCCGCTGATTGCCGCCGCAGTCGCCGCGTCGCTGTGGCATAGCGAACAGCCTTCGCTCCAGGCGCTATCGCCATCGGCGTAGTGTTCCTGTTTCCAGATCGGCGCCGCATGTTTGATGGCTTCGATCACCATCCGGCAGGCGCGAAATGCCTCGTCGCGGTGCGGCGCGCCCGCTGCCACCACCACCGCCAGATCGCCGATACCGAGTCGACCGCGGGCGTGCGCCAGATAGAGTTTGAGTTGTGGTCCCCATTGCTGTTCGGCGCGCTCGACAATCTCGGCGAACACTTTCAACGCCAAGGCTTCGAACAGGTCGTAGCTGACCGCGGTGACCGTTCGTCCCTGGTTGTGATCGCGAATGCGGCCGATGAACATGGTCACGC
Source organism: Lysobacterales bacterium CG02_land_8_20_14_3_00_62_12 (assembly GCA_002785585.1). Taxonomy (GTDB): domain Bacteria; phylum Pseudomonadota; class Gammaproteobacteria; order Xanthomonadales; family Ahniellaceae; genus 0-14-3-00-62-12. The sequence continues at coordinate 539 of PEUI01000002.1, read as the reverse complement.
CGCCGAAGCCTGGCTCGGAAACAAAGTCCAGCGCCGCCATCGGGTCGAGACGCTCGTTGGCAAAATCCACCACCCGGCAGCCGGTCTTTGCCATATTCAACCACCACTCACTGGCGGCAAAATCGCCATGCGCCCGTCCGCAGGAATCGCCTCGTGGTCACGCAGGATGCCGATCTCGCTGGCGAATGCCGAGCACTGCAACAATCCCGGGCGATAGGCCGGCCAGTGCGCACGCGCATAACCATCGAGCACGGCGCGCAAGTCGCCCACCGCCGAGGCATCCGGCAGCTCAAGCCCGATCACGCCGGCGGCATCCATCTCTCGAAACGCTCCAAACAGGCGCAGATGGATTTTCATGCGCCACCCAGCCCTGGCAGGTCGGCAAGCCAAGGCGCACTCAAGCCGACCACCTCGACCAGACTGCCGGCGGGTAGATCGGTCGCGGCTTCGGGCAACACCACCCAGGCATTGGCCAGCGCCAACGGTTGGATGCGAAAGGATTCCTGCCCGTCGAGCACGCGCGCTTGCGGCCGCCCGGC
>PEUI01000321.1 GCA_002785585.1 Lysobacterales bacterium CG02_land_8_20_14_3_00_62_12 | reverse complement strand
GGTGGATAAGCGCAGCGCATCCACCATTCACCGAACTACGTAGGGTGGATAAGCGCAGCGCATCCACCAACCAACGCGATTCAAGCAATCTTCTTCAGCCACTTGAGCAGGGGCGTCCAGTCGTCCTGGTGGGCACGAACCTGCTCCGAGTGATAGTCAAAAATACTGCGGCCCAGACCCGCCAGCAATACGTAACCTTGCGCATCGCGGAGCTCGGCAACCACCGGATAGGCCCAAGTGCGCATTTGTTCGAGCGCTGCTGCGGTGGCCTGGGTCCATGGTTTTAGCCGATTGGCGACAATCGCCACCGGAAACTTGCCCCGGCGCAGTGCCGGCAGCGCCTGCAATTCCTGCAAAAAGGTTTCGGTGGCTTCCAGATCAATCATCGATGGCAGCACCGGGATCACCAGCGCATCGGCCTCGGCCAGCCACTCCGCCACTTCGGCGGCACGAATACCGGCCGGCGTATCGACGATCAAGCGCTTGCAATTCGCGGGCACTTTCGCTTTTAACTTGCCACCGAGTTTGCCGCTGAGACCGAGCACCGGATCTTTGAGTCCGGCGCGCTTCTCGGCCCAGTGCAGTGACGAACCTTGACGGTCGCAATCGATCAGCGCGGTGGTCTTGCCGGCGGTGGCGTAGAACGCCGCCAGGTTGCTCGCCAGCGTGGTCTTGCCACAACCGCCCTTGGAACTGGCCACCAGAATCGTGCGCATACGGTCCGCTCTCCTCATTGATCGGCCGAATCTACACCGGCCGGGCGGCTGGATCAAAATCCACGGCGCGCCGGGCCAGTTCGCGCTTGCCCTACAATGACGCGAATCACCAGAGGACGCTTCGATGAACTTTCCGATGACCCGCATGCGGCGGATGCGCCGTGATGATTTCTCGCGTCGGCTGATGCGCGAAACCGTGCTCTCGACCAACGACCTGATCTACCCGGTATTCGTCCGCGAGGGCAGCAAAGTGCGCGAAGCGGTGGCCTCGATGCCCGGTGTCGAGCGCGTATCGATCGATGAATTGTTGCGGGTGGCGGAGCTCGCCGTGGGACTGGGCGTGCCGGCGCTGGCGCTGTTTCCGGTCACCGACCCGGCGGCGAAATCACTCGATGGTGGCGAAGCCTGGAATCCCCAAGGCCTGGCCCAGCGCGCGGTGCGCGCGCTCAAGGCGCGGTTCCCGGAGCTCGGCGTCATCACCGATGTTGCCCTCGACCCGTTTACCACCCATGGCCAGGATGGCCTGATCGATGCCAGCGGCTATGTGGTCAACGACGATACCGTGGCGGCCCTGGTTCGGCAGGCGCTGTCGCACGCCGAGGCCGGCGTCGATATCGTCGCCCCCAGCGACATGATGGATGGTCGCATCGGCGCCATCCGCAAAGCGCTTGAGCAGGCGGGCTTTATCCACACCCGCATTCTTGCCTACTCGGCCAAGTATGCATCGAGT
>PEUI01000040.1:8224-9815 GCA_002785585.1 Lysobacterales bacterium CG02_land_8_20_14_3_00_62_12 | reverse complement strand
CCAGTGCCCGCAATATGGCTTGTGTCGGTAGCTGTGCCTGGACCCGCACCTTGCGCAATGCCCGCAATATCAACACCACCTGGAACGTCACCGTCAACAACGCCCCCGATGTAAATGTGGTGGTGAGTCCCAGCACGTTTTCGTTCACTGCCCCGGCTGGCAACCCGGACGTGATTTTTGCCGATGGCATGGAAACGCCGCCGGTGTTCAATGCCAGCCAGGAGCTGACCATCACCGCTACGCCGAATATGCCGATTGGTCTGAGTTTCGTCCGCATCGACTTCGTTGAAGCCAATGGTTTGGCACCGACCGCGCATTTGTTTGTGGCGGTGCAAGGCCAACCGTAAGCGAGTTTTTTAGTCTGTGCAAAACGGCGGCCCGACATTTCGGGCCGCCGTTTTTGTGTGCGGTCCTGGTTGCCGTTGTGGGAGCGTCGCTTGCGTCGCGATTGGCGTCGGTAGCGCAACCTCGACGTTAGCGACGCTGCCACGAAGGCGGAGCGGCTCATGTTCTGGTGGCAGCGCCGACCTGCGTCGTGATCGGCCCACCGAGGCAAGCGTCGCGACGACCAGCCGCGTGGCCACCAGGCGGCGCGCCCACAAAAGCAGCGTGGTGAAATGCACCGCTCCCCACACACCGCGGCGGTCCTCTGCCAAAATCGCGGCTTTTCCGATAGGCCATTGGGTCGATGAATCCTCCGCTACCCGCCGCGCCGGCGCCGCCCACCGGCAACTCCGCTGCTCGCGTGCTGTTTGCCAGCATGATCGGCACCACCATCGAGTTTTTCGATTTTTATATCTACGCCACGGCGGCGGTGCTGGTGTTTCCGCGGCTGTTTTTTCCGCCCGGCAATCCGGCGACGGCGGTGTTGCAATCGCTGGCCACGTTTGCGCTGGCGTTTTTCGCCCGTCCGGTGGGTTCGGCCTTGTTTGGGCATTTTGGCGATCGCATTGGTCGCAAGGCGACGCTGGTGGCGGCGCTGCTGACGATGGGATTGTCGACGGTGGCGATTGGCCTGTTGCCGACTTACGCTTCCATTGGCCTGGCAGCGCCGTGGTTGCTGGCGCTGTGTCGGCTCGGGCAGGGCTTGGGTCTGGGCGGTGAATGGGGCGGGGCGGTGCTGTTGGCAACCGAGAACGCACCTCCCGGAAAACGCGCCTGGTACGGCATGTTTCCGCAGCTCGGGGCGCCGCTTGGCTTCGTGTTGTCCAATGGGGTGTTCCTGGTGCTGACCGAAAGTTTGAGCGATGCCGAGTTTTTCGCCTGGGGTTGGCGCGTGCCCTTTCTGGCCAGTGCGGTGCTGGTGATGGTCGGGTTGTGGGTGCGTTTGCGCATCCAGGAAACGCCGGTATTTCGGGCCGCCATTGCCAACCACGAGCGCGTGCGACTGCCGCTGTGGTCGGTGTTGAAAGCGCAGCCGCGTGAATTGCTGATCGCCACCGTGGGCGCGGTTGCGACTTTTGTGCTGTTTTATTTGATGACGGTGTTTACCTTGAGTTGGGGCACCAGCCATCTGGGCTTTACCCGCGAGCAGTTTTTGTTGATGCAGTTGCTCGGCGTGGTGTTCTTCGCCTTGACCATTCCGTTATCG
>PEUI01000040.1:6861-8216 GCA_002785585.1 Lysobacterales bacterium CG02_land_8_20_14_3_00_62_12 | reverse complement strand
ACCGCTATGGGCGCCGCCGCATTTTGCTGCTGGCGACCGCCGGGATCATCGGTTTTGGCTTTTTGTTCGAGCCATTGTTTGGTGCCGGCGAGCTGGTTGCGGTGCTGGCGTTTTTGGTACTGGGTCTGGCCTTGATGGGCTTGACCTATGGGCCGCTCGGTACCGCCTTGGCCGAATTGTTTCCGACGCCGGTGCGTTACACCGGGGCATCGGTGGCGTTCAATATGGCCGGTATCGTCGGGGCGTCGCTGGCGCCGTATATCGCCACCGCATTGGCCGGCCGCTACGGCCTGGCCGCGGTCGGCAACTACTTGTCGGCGGCGGCCTTGCTCACTTTCCTTGCTTTGCTGGTGTGGCCCGGTCGGCGTGATTGAGTCGGCTGGTGCGGCGTGAACGCTACTTTTTCTCTGGCAGGATCAAGCGCGGAATATGCGCGGTTTGCAGTGCCGCTTCGAGCGCCGTGATCGGTCCTTGCCGAAGCTGATCGGTCTCGCCGAGCAAGCGTTGCAGCTCGGCTGACTGCTCGGCAAAAACCTCGCGTTGTCCCTGCGGTGGTGGCCGATCCGACTGCAAGGCAAAGGCGTACAGCGGCGAGAGCTGCGAATAAAGTTGCGCCCCGCCCGGAAACGAAAGAATGTCGTAAACGACTTCGGCTTTCGGATTGTGCAGGCGGGATTCGATGGCGTCGCTGGCGTCGATCACCGCTTGCGCGGCCTTGGCCACGGTGGTCTCGGTGTCGGCCAGCCGCTTCAGCAGATCCGCCGCTTGCGTGCGGGCGGCGCGCACCAAGTCGATGGCGTCGGCGGTCTGGTTCAATGCCGCGCGCACCGCAAGTTGGAACGCGAGCGCGGCTTGCATTGCTTGCGCGCTGGCGGTCGACTGCGGATCGGCGCTGACTACCCAATCTTCCCGTGCGGGCAGCGTGTAGCATAACCTGCGCGCTTGGCTTGGTTCGCGCTAGGGAGGCGGCATGTGCGGACGTTTTACGCAGACCCAATCCTGGCAAGAGGTCTGGCAGTTCATGCAGCCATTGCCATTGGTCGGCCCCGAGCAGTTGCTGCCGCCGAGCTTCAATCTGGCGCCATCGCAGCGGGCTTACGTGATCGCCGGTGATGTTCAAACCGGCCTCGGTTTTGCCACACCGACTTGGGGTTTGCTGCCGAGCTGGGCGAAAGATTCAACACTGCCCCGACAAATCAATGCGCGCGCCGAAACCGTGGCCGAGAAGCCGTATTTTCGATTCGCGTATCGGCATACGCGCTGTTTGGTGCCGGTCGCTGGCTGGTTCGAATGGAAGCAAACTGCCGCCGGCAAACAGCCTTGGTACCTGACCTCGGTCGATGCCCGGCCGTTGC
>PEUI01000040.1:2606-6851 GCA_002785585.1 Lysobacterales bacterium CG02_land_8_20_14_3_00_62_12 | reverse complement strand
CAAACCTTTGCCATCCTCACCACCACCGCCAATGCCAGCGCGGCGCGGGTGCACGAGCGCATGCCGGTGGTGCTCAGCGCCGCCGAAGCACCGATCTGGCTGGATCATCAGAATGGCAGCGGCAAGCAAGCCTTGCCCTGGTTGGCACCGTGTCCGGATGCGTGGATTCGCGCCTGGCCGGTGAGCAATGCCGTCAATACCCCGCGCAACAACGAAGCCCGCCTGCTGGATCCGGTAGCGCCGCTGGATACCGTGCTCTAACGCGCATCGCGCGTGAAGTAGCGACGAATCTGTAGGAGCGCCGAAAAGCGTCGCGATTGTGTGGGGTTGCCGGGTAATCGCGACGCAAGCGGCGCTACCACCAGGGCGTCAGCTCGCAACTTCCAGAGGCACGCCGCTATCGGTTACGGCAACAGCTTGTCGAGCAGCGCCGACAATTGCTGGTGTTCGCCGGGCCCGAGTTTGGCGGCAAAGTGCCGACCGATGGCAGCTTGGTAGGCCGGCCACATTTTCTTGAGCAGGGCACCGCCTGCGGGCAGTAGCGCGATGTGCAGGCCACGGGCATCGGTAGGGCATTTACGGCGCGCCACCAGTTGCTCGGCTTCCATGCGGTCGATCACGCGGCTGAGGTGGTATTGCTTGAGTAACAGGCGCGCTTCCAGCTCGACCGGGCGCAGGTGGTGCTCCGGCGCGGCTTTGAGTTCGAGCAGCAGGTCGTACCAGATCGGCGGTGGGAATCCTTCCGCGCGCAGCTCGCGTTCAACCGCGTCGAGCACGCAAGCCTCGGCGCGGACCAACTTGGCCCAGGCCTGGATCGAGTTTGCGCACAGCACTCCGCTCATGGCGCCATTGTCATCGAAATCGGCTTAAAAAAACGGCCGCTTGACAAAAGATGCGATTGCATCAAAATTACATGCAGTTGCAACAACTATCACGGGCTGGCAACCGTGCTGGTGACCGATCCCACACTGGGCCGCGGTCTTTCCGCCATCACCACCTCGACACAAGGAACCCCGATGAAACTCTATTACACCCCTGGCGCCTGCTCGCTATCACCGCATATTGCCCTGCGCGAAGCCGGGCTCGACTTCCAACTGGTCAAAGTCGATCTGGCCAGCAAGACCACCGAAACCGGCGCCGACTTCACCCAGATCAATCCCTACGGTTATGTGCCGGCCCTGCAACTCGATAGCGGTGAAGTACTGACCGAAGGTCCCGCCATCGTTCAGTACATCGCCGACCTGAAGCCCGCGTCTGGTCTCGCGCCAACGAACGGCAGCATCGAACGTTATCGCCTGCAATCCGTGTTGACGTTTATCAACTCGGAACTGCACAAGAGCCTGGGTGCCCTGTTCAACCCCAGCCTGGCGGAAGCCACCAAAGTGGCGACCATCGAGCGCGTGGGGGTAAGGCTCAAGCAATTGTCAGCGCAGATGGCCGGCAAGCAGTGGCTGGCCAACGACACTTACAGCGTCGCCGACGGCTATCTGTTCAATATTTTGTCCTGGCTGAAGATGTTCAATATCGATCTTGGCCAGTGGCCGCTATTGGCGGCACACAGCGCCCGAGTCGCGGCACGACCGGCGGTGCAGGCGGCATTGAAGGCCGAAGGTCTGATCTGATTGCCGCAACAAAACGGCGGCCAGCGGACCATTTGTGGGAGCGCCGCTTGTCGTCGCGACGGTTGCTTCGGTAGCCAAATCGCGATGCAAGCGACGCTCCCACAGCCAGCGGCGCTCCTACCGGGGCGGCGCGCTGGCAACGGCGCGCCGCCCCTGCTACCAGCTCAATTGCAGGTCGGTGGCGTCAACACCTGGCCATCTTCGAAGCCCGCTTGCAACAGCCGGTCATCGTGGCAGGCTGGGCCACCTTCAAACAGCAAGGTGTGGCTGCTCGCCGGTCGATAGCTGCCGAGTTGCCCGGATTGCAATCCAATCCGCCATTTCTTGGCACCGGTGCGCACGGCGCGACTGGAAAAGTCATGCCAGCCAACCGTGCTGTCATCGCCTGGCGTGCTCGGTCCGTAGAAGCGGAAGCTCCAGCCGTATTGGTTGAAGTTGAGCAAAGTGGCGTGATAGGTGATGTCGATAAATGCCTGGTCGCAGTTCTGGATATCGAAGCGGATCAGGTCCTGCGGATAGGTATAAAAGCGCGTCGTGCCGCCGATAAAGTCGCGACCGTTGCGTGCTGCCACCTTGCCTTGCACGTCCACGGATTGATCACACGAGCCGCCCGAGCTGGCGGCTACGTCGATATCTGCGGTGACGTTGCCGACTTCGCTGGGGCTATCCAGCCCATTGGGACTGCGGAACGACACCCCGGTGGAACCGACATCCCCTTGCAGTGAATCCGGGCTGCCGTCGCCATTGCCGTCGCCGCCATTGATGCTGCCTTCTACCGAATCCGGGATGCCATCGCCATCGGCATCGGGTAGCTGTTCCAGCGACCAAACGCCGGAAGTCGTGCCAGCGTGCAGGATGGTGGCGTTGAACGGATCCAGCGCCAATACCGCGGCGGCACCCACCGGCAGGCCGATGCTGATCGAACGCCAGTTGGCGCCGCCATCATCGCTGCGATAGATCGAGCCCGGGTTGGCGGCGGTGCCGGAACCCGATGCGTACAGAATGTCGGGGGCGATTGGATCGACCAGCAGATCGCGAATATCGATGCGCGAGGCAATGCCAGTGGCGGACTCGAACCAGGTGTTGCCGCCATCGATGGTCTTGTAGATCGAGCCGCTGGTCGGGTTGAGATCGTTGTTCACTACCGAAGCCCAGAGAATGTCGCCGTTGGTGGGGTGGATGGCCAGGGCCAACACACTGTAGGCCGCGTTGGTGAACCCGCTCAGGCGCGGCAGTCCGCCGCTGGCTTGCACCCAGTTGGCACCGGCGTCGGTCGAACGAAAGACCCCATTGGCCATGTCCGTCAGCGGAATGCCATCCAGCGGATCATGGTCGAAGAAATTGCTGAAGGTGCCGATATAAAGCCGGTTGGAGTTGTTCGGATCGATCACGATATTGACCGGGATGACTACCTGAAAGCGCGCCGCGTCCTGAATCGGCGCTGGTAGCGTTGCATCCAGCGCCACCCAGTGCACGTCGGGTCGGCCGGTCATCGGATTGATGACGGTGGTATCGGCGTCGTCGCTGCGCATCACCCGGTACGGAAACAAGGGGGAAGACGCTGGTGTGGTGGTCGCGCCATTGGAAGTGGCGTACAGGCGATGCAAGGTGTCGGCGGCACAGACTGGCCCGGTGGGATCGATGATCGGCAAAACGCAGGAGCGTGGATCGAGTTCGGTGTCACGCACCGTGCCGATTTGCACGAAGGTGAAAGTACCGGAGGTACGCGTCGGCAAATTGCCCTCCAGCCGCGTCCAGGTCACGCCGTTGTTGCGGCTGCGATAGAGGCTGCCGTTGCGCGCCGAAATCGAGGACAGCGAATTGCGGCCACCGGCATAAATGATGCTGTTGGCTACTTCGACCGGCGTGGTGCCGACGGAGAGCGGGTCAATCGTCAGGGTGCGCAGGGCGGTGGCCTGCAAGCCATCGTTGAAAGGAAACCAGCTGCTCGCCCCATCCACCGATTGATAGAGGCCCGGCGTCGAGACATCTTGTCCGTCGGTAAATCCAGCAAATAGCAGTTGCGCTCGCCCACCACTGATCGAACTCGAATTGGGGTTGATGGCAATGGAACGAATCGAAGAAGCGCCCAGATTGCCGTTGATGTTGGGCGCACTCCAGTTACTGGCAGCGGCGGATCGACGCATGACGCCGGCGCCACCGGTGGCCGCCCATAGAAATGTGCCCGCTGCCGGATAGCCGGGTTCGAAGGCCAATTGGTTGACCTGGGCCGGAACCTGGTTGCCTAGCGAATCCAGGTAACTGGGATTGGCGGTCAGATCGGTGGCCTGCGCGGTGAAATTATCGCCCCCATCGATCGACTGGTTGGCGCCCAGCCAGACTTCCATGGCCACCGTCGGATGCGCCACCAAAATGCTGGTGCTGGCAAATCCGCTGCGCAAGGTCCAGGTCGCGCCGTCATCATCGCTGCGGTAGACCTGACGGTGGTAGTCCAAGCCGTACACGGTGCTGCCCGCGCCAAAACTCAGCGCCGTCATTCCGGGCTGTACGCTGGTGATACCTGGGTCGGTCAATACGGGTGTCCAGGTCAGTCCAGCGTCGCTGCTGCGAAACACCAGCGCATAGACCGTTGCTGGTGGCGCTGGGAAAAAGGCCGTTTGGG
>PEUI01000040.1:700-2559 GCA_002785585.1 Lysobacterales bacterium CG02_land_8_20_14_3_00_62_12 | reverse complement strand
GCAAAACCCAGGCCCGAGGGTAGACCGGTCCCGGCCGCGACAAAGCTGGCGCCCGCATCGTTGGAACGCAGTACCAAGGTACCGGTGACTGGTAACGGTACGCCAGCGCTGTCGGTGAGTACGGCCAGTGAAATAAAAATCTGACCGCTGATTCCCGGCACATCGGTGATCGAGGTAATGAAGGTATCGGCGGGCGCGGCGTAGCCGGTCAATGACCAGTTTTGCGCGCCATCGCTGCTGCGATACAGGCGATTGGTGCTGTCGAACGCGTACAGCGTTTGCGGGGCATCGGCATCGATGACAAAGTTCTGGCCGTAGAGGCGGCCGACCAATCCGCTTTGCGCGCGTGCCCACGAAGCGCCGCGATTGATGGTCTTGAAAAAACCATCGCCGGCACTGGCGTAGATCGTCGTCGGCGTGGCCGGATCGAATTGCAGATCGTAGACAATGCCACCGTAGGGCCCACCCGAAGTCCATACCCCAGGACCGGCAACCGCGACCAACGGCAGGCCGACTAGCATCATCATCAAAGACTTGCGCATACTGCACCCCGTACGATGGTTGAGTGGGCCAATGGTAATCCACAATTTTCGTCAGTCCAGTGCCGTTGCGGCGGGTACGGCGGGTCGAACCATCGTGGTACCGAAAGGCCATACGCGGTTAGGCGAGCGATCCGGTCAGGCGCCAAGCGCTGAGGGATAATCCGTTAGGACTTTGTTCACTTTTGGATGCCAGGATCGCCGATGCCCGTGATGACCAGCCCGCGCTTGCGCATGGAACGTTTGTCGCTCGGCGATGCCGGTTTCATGCTGGATCTGCTCAACCAGCCGACGTTTCTGCGTTTCATCGGCGACCGCCAAGTGCGCACGCTCGCCGAGGCTGAGGCGTACCTTCGCGACGGCCCGCTAGCGAGCTATGCCCAGCACGGTTTTGGTCTGTATCGACTGCGCCTGAAAGCGACCGGCGCGGTGATCGGCATTTGCGGTTTGGTGCGCCGTGACGGCCTTGCCGACGTGGACTTGGGTTTCGCGCTGTTGCCCGAGTTTTGCGCGCAGGGACTGGCCACCGAAGCGGCGGCGGCAACCCTGGCTTATGCCCGCGACCAGATCGGTTTGCAGCGCGTAGTCGCCATCGTTACAGCGGAGAATGCCGGATCGATCCGCGTGCTGGAGAAAATTGGCATGCGTTTCGAGACGACCGTCAGATTGCATGCAGACAGCGAGGAGCTGCGTCTGTTTGGGTTGCCTCTGACCACGTCCACTTCCGCAGAATCGCCCGCAGCGGGTTCCGCGCTGCGATGATCGCCCGAACTCGCCATCTGGCGATTGCCGCACGGTTACCGTATAACTTTCGCGGCATCATCGTCGAATGATCGTTTTTTAGCGCACTCACTGGGAGCAAACTCATGCCCAAGTTACGCGTCATCACGACCCTGCTGGCGATCAGTCTGCTGTTGGTTGGCTGCGTCACCCCGCACGGCGCCAGCCGTCAGCAAAAACGTCAGGCGATTCTGGAAATGCGCAGCGACGTGCTCGCCGATCTCTATCGCATCCATCCGCACGCCCGCGCCGAAATTGCCGGCGCACCCGGCTACGCGGTCTTCAGCAACGCCAACGTCAACGTGATCTTTGCCAGTTTCTCCGGTGGTCGCGGCGTCGTCCATGAGGCCGGTTCCGGTCGCAATACCTTCATGAAAATGGGCGAGGCCGGCATCGGCCTCGGTCTCGGCGTCAAGGATTTCCGCGCCGTATTCGTGTTCAAAAATCGCGATAGTCTGCAACGATTCATCCACAGCGGTTGGGAGTTCGGCGGCCACGCCGACGCCGCTGCCAAAGCCAGCGACAAAGGCGGTGCCGTCG
>PEUI01000040.1:0-669 GCA_002785585.1 Lysobacterales bacterium CG02_land_8_20_14_3_00_62_12 | reverse complement strand
CTACCAGATCACCCAAAGTGGCCTGGCCCTGCAAGCCACCGTCAAAGGCACCAAGTACTGGCAGGACGATGAGTTGAATTGAGTAGGTAGGGTTTCAACCCGACCTATTGCTGGAGCAAGCCTGCGTCACAGCACCGCTGTGGGTATCGGTTATTTCGGTGTGGAAGATCGCTCTGCTGGAGGCCAAGGGGCGGCTGCGTCTGCCGATCAGCGTCAACACCTGGATGGACCAAGCCTTGTCCCGGCCGGAGATTCGCCTGCTGGGGCTGGACCGTCCGCAAATCGTTATCGACAGTTGCCGCTTGCCGGGTGCTTTCCACCCGGACCCGGCGGATCGAATCCTGCTGGCAACCGCACGCTTCGCCAACGCCACCTTGGTCACCCACGACCAGAAAATGATCGATTACGGCAAACTCGGCCACGTCCAAGTTTTGCCGACTTGAGCCGCCGCAGCGGCGGGCGCGCAGACCAACACTGGCAATCGCTGCCGCGCACGCGATGCTCAGCGCCGCTGATCAGAATCAGGGGTCAGGTCTTGTATTGACACATGATGAGAAATCAGGGGTCATGAAATCAGGGGTCAGGTCTTGTATTGAAATCAGGGGTCAGGTCTTGTATTGACACATGATGACCGAAGAAGCACAGGACACCCAGTTTTCTGCCGCAAGC
>PEUI01000296.1 GCA_002785585.1 Lysobacterales bacterium CG02_land_8_20_14_3_00_62_12 | reverse complement strand
CCGGAGCGCTTGATTCCGAGCACCTGCTGTTGCTCGACAACCAGGTGCAGCGCGGCGTCGTTGGCGTTCAGGTGTTTGCGGTGCTGCGCGCGGCCGGGGGCAGTGCGGTGCTGGCCGACCTTGGCTTTGTCGCGCGGCCCCGGGATCGCAGCCAGAGGATCGTTCTGCCGCGCATGCCGGCCACCGTCAACGGCATCGGCTTATTGACCGCGGCCCCCGCCGCCGGTTTGCGGCTGGGGGCCGATCATTGGGCGGCGCCGATTCGCTATCCACTGTTGCTGACCCGCATTGAGCCAGCGGCGCTGCGGGCGCTGCCCGGGTTTCCCGGCATTGCCGATCCGATCATCAGACTTGCTCCGGATCCCGCTTCCGGCTTCAAGCGTGAGTGGAAACTGGCCGGTCTGAGCGCCGACCAGCACCGCGGCTATGCTCTGCAGTGGGCCAGTTTCGCGATTGCCGCGCTGGTGATTTTTTTCCTCTTGCACCGACCCCGACCTGGAGTTCCCGATGCCGCCAGCAAAGCCTAATCGACGCCTGTTGCTGATCATTGTTTTGAGTTTCGCCGCGCCGCTGTTGGTTGCGCTCGGCCTGCACTGGCAAGGCTGGATACCGCTGGGGCGAAAAAACTACGGCGAGCTATTGGCGCCGCCATTACCGCTGACCGATGCCGCGCTCGCCGATGGATCGGTGTTCCACTGGCGCACGCCGGCGTGGTACTGGACCTTGCTCGTGCGCGTTCCCGGTGATTGCTCCCAAGCCTGCCGCGCGCATCTGCGACTGCTGCCCAATCTGCGCCAGTCGTTGGATCGCAATGCGCCGAAATTGCGCATCGCCATCGTCGATGCCCTGCCCGCAGACACCCCGCTGGCGCGCACCCACGGCGTCTATTTGCTGGCGCCAGGCACGGCGACCCAACTGCCCAGTGCGCTGCCCACGGCGGTCACCGATATCGCGTTGGCGGTGGTCGATCCGAATGGCTATCTGATCCTTCGCTATCCGGAAAACGCAAACTTAAGTCGCTTGCGAACCGACCTTTTGCGCCTGGTCAAATAGCCATCGACCAAGCCCCGTCACCAGCAAGCCCCGTTACCAGCAAGCCCCTACTCCGGTTAACCACTGGCGAATCCCATGCCCACCCCCCTGTTTCGTCGTCTTGCCCTGATCGCTGCCGCGTTTGCCCTCGGTGTGATCGTGTTTGGCGCGTTCGTGCGCTTGTCCAACGCCGGCTTGAGCTGCCCGGACTGGCCCACCTGCTACGGCAAAGTGAGCTGGCCGACCCACGCCAGCGATATCGCTACCGCCAATAGCCAGTTCGAACGCGCGGTCGACACCGGCCGGGCCTGGCGCGAGCAAGTGCACCGCCAGCTCGCCGGGACGCTCGGGCTATTGGTGTTGGCGCTGGCGCTGCTATCGGCGTGGCAGCGGCGCTGGGGTCGCCCGCAGATTGTG
>PEUI01000309.1 GCA_002785585.1 Lysobacterales bacterium CG02_land_8_20_14_3_00_62_12 | reverse complement strand
TGGTTGTCAACGCTTGCCCGCAAGCCGCATCGGATCCTCCCGGATCAAATCGCCGTCCCGCCAGCGCCGACTTCCCTGCTGGCGACGACTGTGGTGATCAATAAACCGCGTCATGGTCGCCCACGTTCACCGGGATGATTGGTTGATCCTGAATCAGCAGTTCCAACGTAATGCGGTACGACAGATTGATCGACACCGAATGCAGCTCTTCATGCTTGCCACGCCATGGAGGCAAGTTACTGCCCGTCGAAAGTGGGGCGGGCGAAAGCCCGTCGTGATTTCAGCATCGACGTACTGTCGGCCAGTCGTAGGTGCTTGCATGGCGCAGCATCGCCCAATCCAGCTACCGGCCAACGCGGCCATGTCCAGCCAGCGCCAAGCACCGTAGAATCACCGAACCGCTTGCAACTTCAGGAACCCGCAACGTGAGCAAGATATTTCTTGGCAAGGGCGAACAGGACGTGCATCTGCTTGCCAAATACGGCAACCGTCATGGGTTGATCGCGGGCGCCACCGGCACCGGCAAGTCGGTATCGCTGATGGTGCTGGCGGAGGGGTTTTCGCGGCTCGGCGTGCCGGTTTTTCTGGCCGACGTGAAGGGCGATCTGGCCGGCTTGAGTCAGCCGTCGGTGGCCAATGAGAAACTCAACGCGCGGCTCCAGCGGCTGGCGATCGGCGACTACCAATCCGCCGCCAATCCGGTGGTGTTCTGGGACATTTACGGCGTCAACGGCCATCCGGTGCGGACCACGGTTTCGGAGCTGGGGCCAAACCTGCTGACGCGCTTGTTGGAGCTCAACGATACCCAGGAAGGCGTATTGCAGGTGGTGTTCAAAGTCGCCGACGAAAACGGCATGTTGTTGCTGGATCTCGACGACTTGCGCGCCATGCTGAACTTTGTGGCGCAAAACGCCAAGGAAATTTCGGCCAAATACGGACTGGTGGCGCCGGCTTCGGTCGCTGCCATCCAACGGGCGTTGCTGCAACTGGATAACGCGGGCGGCGCCAGTTTCTTTGGTGAGCCGGCACTGGCGTTGGCGGATTTCATGCGCCAGGACCTGAACGGTCGCGGCATCATCAATGTGTTGGCGGCCGAGCAACTGATCCTGAAGCCGCGCGTGTATTCCAGTTTTCTGTTGTGGATGTTGTCGGAACTGTTCGAGAACCTGCCGGAAATCGGCGATCCTGAAGTGCCCAAGCTGGTGTTCTTTTTCGATGAGGCGCATCTGTTGTTTGCCGACGCGCCGGCTTCGCTCAAGCAGCGGGTGGAACAGGTCGTGCGGCTGATTCGTTCCAAGGGTGTCGGCGTTTATTTCATCTCGCAACTGCCCGATGACCTGCCCGAAGTCATCCTCGGTCAACTCGGCAATCGTCTGCAACATGCCTTGCGCGCCTTTACCCCGCGCGACCAGAAAGCAGTCAAGACCGCCGCCGAAACCTTTCCGCCCAATCCCCACTTCAAGGTCGCCGAGGTCATCACCCAACTCGGCGTTGGCGAGGCGCTGGTCAGCACTTTGCAGGAAGGCGGCATCCCGCTGCCGGTGGAAAAAACCTACATGGCACCGCCGCGCTGTCGCATCGGCGCGATCACCGCAGAAGAACGCAGCACGATCCGCGCCCGGTCACCGATTGGCGGCAAATACGACACCGCCGTCAATCGCGATTCCGCCTACGAACGCTTGCAGCAGCGCGCCGCCAGCGTCGCACCGACCAGCAGTGGCCCAGCCGCGGCGCTGCCCAAGGCCAATCCGCCAGAGCGCGACCCGGCGCCTGCCGATCCCGGTTGGGGCGACAAGATCAAGGGTTTTCTGTTTGGTACCGCACGCCGCCAAGGCGCCCTCGAAGCCTTCGCCAAATCCGCCGTGCGCAATGCCGGCAGTCGCGTCAGCAACCAGATCTTGCGCGGCGTGCTCGGCGGGGTCAGCGGGCGGCGGCGCTAAGCGCCCGACGATGTCGCGCTGGCGTCCACCGGCTGCAAGCAGTACCGCGATCATCAGCAGCGCCGGTTTCGAGCGGCTGAAGGCCGAGCTCGAACAACTCTGGCGCGTACTCCGCCCGGAGGTGGTGCGCGCACTCAGCGCCGCCGCCGCCGAGGGGGATCGCTCGGAGAACGCCGAGTACACCTATCGCAAAAAACAACTGGGCGAGATCGATCGGCGGGTGCGCTATTTGTCCAAACGCATCCCCAGTTTGCGCGTCGTGGACAGCGTTCCCAGCGACCCGGAAGCGATTTTCTTTGGCGCCGAGTTCGAAATCGAAGACACCATCGGCGCCAGCCTGCACTACCGCATCGTCGGTCCCGACGAAACCAGCGCGCCGTTGGGCCATATCAGTATCGATTCGCCGTTGGCGCGCGCGGCTTTACGCAAACGCGTCGGCGATGCGTTCAGCGCCGACCTGCCCAGTGGCCGGCTGGAGTTTGTGATCGTCGCCGTCAGCTATCGGCGCCCGGCCGGGTCTTGAGCCATTCTGGACCGCCGCGCCCACTTTGCGTGCGCGACCAGAGCGCTTGCCAGTGGCCTGGATGCCAGTCCACAATCGACGCCACGGGGCGGGGTAGTTGTTCAATTCACTTTGAGGGACAAAAGCATGCAAAAGATCACCAGTGGCACCGTTGGCTTGGGCGCATGGCTGTTGCTGGCAAGCGCCGCCGCAGCCGATAGCATCACCATCCGCGCCGATCCCTGGCTGCCCTACAACGGCGTTGGCAATCGGCCACCAGCGGGCTACATGCTCGACTTCGCCACCCGCATCGCTCAAGCCAACGGCCATACCATCCAGTATTCCAACATGCCCTGGGACGCCGCTCTGGTAGCGGTGCGCAAGGGCGAGTTCGACTGCGTGGTCGGTGCCGCCAAAGACGATGCCGAAGATTTCGAGTTCCCCACTGCCTCCTGGGGCAAGTCCAGCAATGCGTTTTGGGGTATGGCGGAATCGACCTGGCGCTACACCGGCATGGAAAGTCTGGACCAGATCAAACTGATCGTCATCGAGAGTTATTCCTACTCGGAAGAACTCGATGCCTACATTGAAAAGCACGCCGATGATGGCAAGCTGGTGGTGGTCAAACCGATCCGGCGCGCGGCGATGACCGCGATCTCCAACCTGGTTGCGCGCAAAGCCGACGCCGTGGTCGAAGACATCAACGTCATGCGGCAAACGCTGAAAGACATGGCGATGGAAGATCGCGTGATCCAGCTCGGTGAGCTCGATGAATTGACCGATGTCTATATCGCCTGCACCCCGGCCAAACCGCGCGGCAAGCAATACGCGCAAATGTTTTCGGCGGGCCTGGAAAAGCTGCGCAGCAGCGGCGAACTACAGAAAATCCTCAACAACTACGGGCTCACCGATTGGGGCGCCAGCGCCAACTAGCGGCGGCGGATAAATGCGTCCCGTACGCAGCGGCCGAAAGCAAGCAGCGCTGCGGTAGAAGTGCCGGTCAGCGCTGGCGGCGTGCCAACCGGGAATGCCGGACAACGGCAACGGCCTGAGCTCCTGCGGATCGTTGAGCACGCGCCCGGCGCTGATCGCTTCGGCGATGTTGGCGACCGCTGCGATCCGATCTGCACCTGCATCAGCAGCGGCAACGGCTGGCAGCAGTAGCGCCAGCGCTTTGCCGACCAACAGCGATGACGGTCGCAGCGCATGTTCGAGCAGGGCATGGCCGAAAACGATCACTTCGATCTGGCCTTGCCGCCAGGCTTCGGCTTGATCAAAAAACAGGGTGGGCCAGTCGTGCGCATCCCAGGCGACCAGCAACTGGGCATCGCGCAGCAACACGATCACCCCGCCCTCGTCGAAATGGGTCAGCGCCATTTGGGCGCGGGAGCGCTCAAGGTGCGGTGCCAGCGGCAACTCGGCCACGTAACGCGCATTGACCGCTGCCTTGAGCACCGTGTGACGCAGCCAGATCGCGGCGTTCAGCAGGTCATGCCAGTTTTCCAGACGGGTACTGATGGCACCGTATTGGAAGCTGCGCTGCTCGTAGTGCAGCCCATCCCGCAGCAATTGCGGCGTCTGCGCCACAAACTGCAATGCGCGACCGGTTTGCGGATGCGCTCGGCCGGCCAACTGCTGATTCAGTTGCGCCAATGATGGCCAGTCGAGGCCGCGTAACCACGGATAGTCCACGGCAAAATCGGCCAGCGGTGGGCGCGTCCACAGCTCGGCATCGACATCGGCACGCGGCGGCGCGACAAAGCGCATCATGCTTTAGTCCACCAAACTGCCGTACAAATCATGCTCGTCGGATTTTTCGATCCGCACCTGAACCTGATCCCCCGGTTTGAGTTTGGTCTGGCCGCAGCGCACCGACACCACGCCATCAATTTCCGGAGCGTCCGCCCGCGATCTGCCAATGGCGACACTGGCGCCGACGGCGTCGATCAACACCGGCTCGATGTTGCCAACCTTGGCTTTCAGGCGGCGTTTGCTGATCTTGGCCTGGCGGCGCATGAAGCGTTTGAGCCGGTCTTGTTTGACCGCTTCCGGCACCGCACCGGGCAGTGCATTGGCGCGGGCGCCGGCCACCGGTGAATAGGCAAATGCGCCAACACGATCAAGTTGCGCAGCGTCCAGGAAATCGAGCAGCTCGGCGAACTCGGCCTCGGTCTCGCCGGGAAAGCCAACGATAAAGGTACTGCGCAAAGTGATCTCCGGACAGATCGACCGCCAAGCCTCGATGCGTTGCAGATTTTTTTCGCCACTGGCGGGTCGCTGCATCAGCTTGAGAATGCGCGGGCTTGAATGCTGCAATGGAATATCCAGATAGGGCAGCAATTTGCCGGCCGCCATCAGCGGAATGACCGAGTCCACATGCGGATAGGGATAGACGTAATGCAAGCGCACCCAAACGCCGAGTTGCGACAGCCCCTGACACAGGCCGGACAGGCGCGTCGCATAGGATTCGCCACGCCAATCGGCGGCGGCATATTTCAGATCCACGCCATAGGCACTGGTGTCTTGCGAGATCACCAGCAACTCACGCACGCCACTGTGCACCAACTTCTCGGCTTCGACCAAGACCTCGTTCACCGGCCGGGAAACCAAATCACCGCGCAGTGAAGGAATGATGCAAAACGTGCAGCGATGATTGCAGCCCTCGGCAATTTTCAGGTAGGCGTAATGCTTCGGCGTCAACTTGATACCGGCGGCTGGCAGCAGTTGCAGGAACGGATCGTGCTGCGGCGGCACTTGCGCATGCACCGCCTGCATCACGCTCTGATAGTCCTGCGGGCCGGAGATCGACAGCACCTCCGGAAAACGCTCTTTGATCAGCGCGGCGCGTGCGCCCAGGCAACCGGTGACCACCACTTTGCCATTCTCCGCCAGCGCTTCACCAATCGCATCCAGCGATTCGGCAACCGCAGCATCAATAAATCCGCAGGTGTTGACCACCACTACATCGGCGTCTTGGTAGCTCGGCGACACCGCATAACCTTCCGCCCGCAACTGGGTAAGAATGCGCTCCGAATCGACCAGTGCTTTCGGGCAGCCAAGGCTGACAAATCCCACTTTGGGCACGCGCTGGGATTTAGTCATCGTTGCTGAACCACGGCAGTTTAGCGGCGCAGTATACCCCGGCAAGTTCTGCCATCGCGGCGAAATCCGGCGCTACCGCAGCGATTGCGGTTGCTGGCGATCGTTGTAAAGCGGCCGGCTCGCGGCGTCGGCTTCGGCAGCCTCTGCACGATCAGCGCCACGCTACTTCAGCCAATCCGCAGCCAGACGCACTCGCCCTTGCTGGTTCGATCAATCGCCTCCAGGCGCTTGGCGTGCGCAGCCAGCTCGGCGGCGCTGGCGGTCAGCACGCGCAGCCGTTCGGGAATCGGTAGCCGAATGTCGGCGCTCGTCCGCGGCGTCGGTGGTTGACTGTTCAAACCCAATTCGCCCTGACCCACGGTCATCGCGAGATACACGTCGGTCAACAGGTTGGCGTCCAGCAAGGCGCCGTGCAAGCGCCGATGGGCGCTGTCGATTTGCAGGCGTTTGCACAGCGCATCCAATGAGTTTTTCTGGCCTGGATAGCGCGAACGCGCCAGCGCCAACGTATCGAGTACCGTGCAACGGTCAGCGATCCGTGGGCTGGTGCCACCGAGCAGGGCCAGTTCGGCGTTCAAAAATCCAATGTCGAAGTCGGCGTTGTGGATGATCAGTTCAGCGCCATCGATAAACTCGAGGAACTCATCGGCCACTTGCCGAAACAGCGGCTTGTCGGCAAGAAACTCTTCGGTCAGGCCAGTGACTTCACACGCGGCTTGGTCGATCATCCGCTCGGGATTGAGGTAGCGCTGAAACTCGCGGCCACTGCGCCGACGTTCGATCAGCTCGATGCAGCCAATTTCCACCAGTCGGTGACCACGGGTGGGGTCGAGGCCGGTGGTTTCGGTATCAAGTACGACTTGGCGCATGTGACGACTCCGGCAGTGGTTGGTGCGCGCGCGCCAACAACGCGCCGATCGCGGCCCGGGCGTGTTGATCGCAGGCTTCATTTTCGACATGACCGGTGTGGCCGCGCACCCAGATAAACCGCACTTGATGGCGCGAGAGTTCCTGATCCATTTGCTGCCACAGATCCTGATTGGCGACCGGCTCGCGGGCGGCGGTTTTCCAACCGCGCGCTTTCCATCCCGGCAACCACAGCGATGCGCCCTTTTGCACGTATTGCGAATCGGTGGTGATGGTCGCCACGCACGGCACTTTCAAGGCCTGCAAGGCGGCCAACGCCGCACGCAATTCCATTCGATTGTTGGTGGTCTGCAGTTCCGCACCGGTCAGCCAACGCTCGGCCTTTTGTTGTCGCAGCAGTGCCGCCCAGCCCCCGGGACCGGGGTTGCCCGAGCAGGCGCCATCACAGAAAATTTCTACCGTTGTCGCAACGGTCTTGCAGTGAGTCATCGGAGACCTTGGGTAGCAGAGGGAC
>PEUI01000260.1 GCA_002785585.1 Lysobacterales bacterium CG02_land_8_20_14_3_00_62_12 | reverse complement strand
TCCGGCAAGTGTATGCAGCGCACAAACACGTCTGAATCCGAGCGCGCTCAGGGCAGCAAGCGCACCTTGGCAAAAGCGCGCTTGCCGACTTGCAGCACATAGTCGGTAGCCAGCGCCAGTTTGAGCGTACGGTCTTCGATCACCACGCCATCGACGCGCACCGCACGTTCACCGATTTTGCGGGTTGCTTCGCTGCCACTGGGTACCAGCGCGGCCGCTTTGAGCACGGCGAGGATGCCGGTGCCGATCAACGTGGTGCGGATTTCCTGGAGCGGCAGATCACCGGCAACCCCACCACCGCGGATGACCTCATCCCAATACTGCAACGCCGCCTCGGCTGCCTGCGGGCCATGAAAGCGCTGGACCAATTCGGCCGCCAGCGCCAGTTTGATGTCGCGCGGGTTGGCTACGCCGGTGGCGACCTCGTGGCGCAAGCGGGCGATGTCGGCGAGCGAGCGATCAAACGACAGCAGCTCCAGATAGCGCCACAACAAGTCATCCGATACCGACATGGTTTTGCCAAAGATCTGGTTCGGCGGCTCGTTGATGCCGATGGTATTGCCCAGCGATTTGGACATTTTGTTGACGCCATCGAGCCCTTCCAGCAGCGGCATGGTGATGACGATCTGCGGTGGCTGGCCGGCTTCGGCCTGCAATTGGCGGCCCACCAGCAGGTTGAACTTCTGGTCGGTGCCGCCGAGTTCGACATCGGCTTTGAGCGCCACCGAGTCGTAACCCTGGACCAGCGGATACAGAAACTCGTGGATGGCGATCGGCAATTCGCCACGAAAGCGTTTCTGGAAATCGTCGCGCTCAAGCATCCGCGCCACCGTCGTTTTGGCCGCCAGCTTGATCATGTCGGCGGCACTCATCCGATCAAACCACTCGGAATTGAAGCGCAGCTCGGTGCGCTCCCGATCCAGCACTTTGAACACCTGCTCGGCGTAGGTGCGGGCGTTGTCGGCGACGTCTTCGCGGCTGAGCGCTTTGCGGGTGACGTTCTTGCCGGTCGGGTCGCCGATCATCCCGGTAAAGTCACCAATCAGAAAAATGGCCTGGTGCCCGAGCTGTTGAAACTGCCGCATCTTGTTCAGCAGCACGGTATGGCCGACATGCAGATCCGGCGCGGTGGGATCGAACCCGGCCTTGATGCGCAACGGCCGACCGAGCTTGAGGCGAGCCAGCAGCTCCTCCGGCTTGATGATTTCTTCGGCGCCACGGCCGATCAGGTCAATGGCTGGTTGGTGGTCACTCATGGGCAATCCAGATCGGGCAGGCAGCGGGCCGCCTAAAATAGCCGAAGCGCCAAGCAGCCGCACGGCTTGGCGGAGAGCGCAGCGTGCCTAAACATCGCCACAGTGCGTCGGTCGGCTCCGGCAATTGCTCCTGCATGGCTCTCGGCCGCCAGTTCCCGACGCGGCCTACCTCGCCCATCCTTGGGCTCGTCGGCCGCCAGTTCCCGACGCGGCCTACCTC
>PEUI01000393.1:860-1472 GCA_002785585.1 Lysobacterales bacterium CG02_land_8_20_14_3_00_62_12 | reverse complement strand
GAGCGCGATGATGAACTCTTCACCGCCGTGCCGACCGAGCACATCCGCCGGTCGCAGACGTGACTGCAAAGCCTGGACCATCACCTGCAAGGCTTCGTCGCCGACCTGATGACCAAAGCGATCATTGATGCGTTTGAAGTGGTCGGCATCGATCAGCAACAAGGCCATTGGCAACTGCTGGCGCTGGCTCACCGCCAGCAAACCCAGTGCACGCTGTTCGAAGCTGCGCCGGTTGGCAATGCCGGTGAGCGGATCGACCGCTGCGAGTCGCCCCAGACGGTCGTAGGCGCGATCACGCAAAATCAGCACAAAGCACAGGGTCAACCACAACGGTCCGAAGTTGATATAGCTGTGCACCAGGATTTCGAACGGCGTCGAGCTGAAATAGCTCGGCATCGCCTGCGCATCGAGACTGACGTACAGCGCGCGACCAAACAGGGCGATCGCCCCCAGGCCAGCGACCCCAGCCAGCACGCGTGCGCTGCGCAGCTGGCCGATGACGGCGGAGCGGCGCACGCTCAAGATCATCGCCAGCAGCAATCCGGCCAGCGCCAGCGACATCAGGGCAACCCGCAGCGCCAGCCGGGGATCGACCCATTGAAACCAGGCCAG
>PEUI01000393.1:0-792 GCA_002785585.1 Lysobacterales bacterium CG02_land_8_20_14_3_00_62_12 | reverse complement strand
CGGCGCGCAGCATCTTGATGCCAGCGACCAACAACAATCCATTGCCAAGGATCACCGACACCGATTCGGCGATTACGGTGCGCATCGCCAGCAGGCTCAGGCCGAGCGCAGATAGCAGTAGCGCCATAATCCACGCGCGCAGCGCTCCGGCCTCGTCACGTTCGCCGTGGTGGCCGACCAACAGCAGCAGCAGCGCCAGCGCATACAGGCCGACGACGCCGAGGAAGGAGGCGGTCTGCACGTCAAAGTTCATGGGGATCCGGTGGCATCGGCCATTGGCAAGCATGATTCAAGATTGGTGCATTCAAGCGGTCCGGCCGGTGGATCGCAAGGACTCGCTGCGCCCGGTTACAATGCTTGATGCTCTCATTCACCAACCTGACCCTACGCCGTGGGCCGCGCGCGTTGCTGGAAAACTTTTCGGCCACCATCTATGCCGGACAAAAGGTGGGACTGGTTGGCCGCAACGGCACCGGCAAGTCCAGCTTGTTCGCGCTGATCCTGGGCGAAATCGCCGCCGACAAAGGGGACTGTTCGCTGCCACGCGGGCTCGCCATTGCCACCGTCGCGCAGGAAGCCAAGGTTTCGACGCAATCGGCGCTCGACTACGTGCTCGATGGCGATGTCGAGTTGCGCCAGATCGAAGCGGCCCTGGTGATTGCCGAAGACCGCCACGACGCGCACCGCATCAGTGATCTGCACGAACGGCTCAATGCGATTGGTGGTTATGCCGCGCGCGCCCGCGCCGGCCGTTTGTTGCACGGCTTGGCGTTCTCCGCCGACGAACAAAAT
>PEUI01000006.1 GCA_002785585.1 Lysobacterales bacterium CG02_land_8_20_14_3_00_62_12 | reverse complement strand
TCCGGAATCGGGATCAGAAACTGGTGCCCAAACATCAAATAGCTGACCAAATGGTGCGGCCATTGATCGACCGAGGAAGCGCTGTAGATGTTCTTCGAGTGCAGCAGTCGCGCCAGTTTCGGAAAGTAGGCGATGTGGCCGAAATGGTGAACATTGGGATTGCCCAGATACAGGCCGACGGCGTCGTCACCGTGACTGGCCTGGATCGCCGCCAATTTTTCGGCAGCGAGCGCAAACGCGGCCTCCCAAGAGATCGGCCGCCAGTCGTTGCCGACGCGCTGCATCGGTGTGCGCAGCCGGTCCGGGTCGTTCTCCAGATCGATGATGGCGTTGCCCTTGGGGCAGATATGGCCGCGACTGAGTGGGTCTTGGGGGTCGCCGTGGATGGCGTGCAGGCGCTCGCCGACGAAGCGAAACTCGAGACCGCAGATCGCTTCGCACAACGGACAGGCGCGGTAGCGGGTGGCACTGGTTGCGGCGCTGGCGGACAAAAGTGAACCTCGCAGGCAGAGAGATCGGCGGGGACCGATCCACAGGCCTTGAATCATGCACCGAGAACGCGGCACTGTCATCCGGTTATGCTGCACGGCGCTATGACCCGTGCCGCTATGCCGACCGCCACACCGCTGGTTCTGTTGCTCGATAAACCCTTGGGCTTAAGCTCCAACGCCGCCTTGCAGCGGGTGCGGCGGATGCTCGGCAAGCCCAAGGCCGGGCACACCGGCACGCTCGATCCGTTAGCCACCGGCATGTTGCCGATCTGCCTCGGCGAAGCAACCAAGTTTGCCGGCCATTTGTTGTCGGAAAAAAAGAGCTACCACTGCACGCTCAAGCTCGGCGTCGAGACCGCCAGCGGCGACGCCGATGCGCCGGTCGTTTGCGAGCTGCCGGTGCCCGCGCTCGATGCCGATCAAGTGGTCGCCGCACTCGCCCGGTTTCGCGGCGTGATTCGGCAAACCCCGCCGATCTATTCGGCACTCAAGCGCGACGGCGTGCCGCTGTATCGTCTGGCGCGCGCCGGTGAAACGGTTGAAGTGCCGGAGCGCGAAGTGATGATCCATCGCCTCGAACTGCGGCGCTTGGCGGGCGATGAAATCGATCTGGAAGTGGTCTGTGGATCGGGCACCTACATCCGTAGCCTCGGCATGGACCTTGCGCGCGCGCTCGATGGTGTCGGCCATCTTTCCGCCTTGCGGCGGCTCTGGGTGAGCCCGTTCGAGCAGCGGCCGATGGCCAGCCTCGCCGATGTCGAAGCCTGGGCCGCGACCGCAGGCGAAGTGACCCCGGCCTGGCTGATACCGGTCGACCAAACTTTGTGTTCGATCCGGGCCATCACCGTGGCTGCCGATGACGTGCTCGCCCTGTGCCAAGGGCGGGCGGTGGCAAACCTCATCGGCGCCGCCGGTAGCGTCCGCTTGTACACCACCGATGGCCACTTCTTCGGCCTCGGCGAAGTCACCGACGATGGCGTGCTACGCGCACGACGATT
>PEUI01000193.1:1488-2871 GCA_002785585.1 Lysobacterales bacterium CG02_land_8_20_14_3_00_62_12 | reverse complement strand
AAGACGGGCATCGGCCAGGCCAGTCGCCATGCCGAAGCGGGCAAATTGCACAACCAGAATCATCACCACCAGCACCAGCACCGCGGCCAGCACGACGCCGCTACGGATGCGGTAGCGCCAGAACGCCAGCTTGGCGGCGGGGGAGGTCATGGTGGTCTTGGGCTAGCGCAATTTCCAGGCCGCCAGCGGTTGCGCTGGCAACGGCTGGCAGGCGATCAATGCGCCGTGGGGTCGGTTGCCACCGGAGCCGGAACGGTCTTCTGCAAAATCGTGTCCGGATGAAAGGTGAACCAGGCAAACCAGTACATGCGCAGTGCCGGATAGTGTTCACCGCTGGCCGCGCGCACGTCAACGGCTCCAGCGGCGTCGCGCTGCCAGTGCAGCGACTGGCCCTGGTGCTCGATGTCAAGCTGGCCTTGATCGCGCAGCAGCGCTTCGGTCACCGCCACTGCGCCGGTGGGCAATTGCACGCCGTAGACCACGGTCTTCGGGCTGCTGAGCTGGCTGTTGCGTTGCACCGGAAACAGGATGCGGTCGGACCGAACGTAATCGGCGTAGGGCGTCTTGTTGCTGTAATCGCCGTCGTGCCCGGTTGCGGTAGACAGCACCTGGGTGTCCGGATGCGCGCCCAGCCATTCGCCCCAGGTCGTCATCGTCACCGGAAAGCGTGCCAGTTTTTGCCCGCGCCGCGGTCCGGCGATAGCGGTGGCGCTGACTTGTTGCCAGAGCGAATTGCTGGCGCGGTCGTACATCACCAGATCGCTTTCGTGCAGCAGGCCGGAAACACCAAACTGGACCGGTTTGCCATCCAGCACCCGTTCAAAGGCCAAGCCCGAACCACACAGCGGGCACCAGGTAATCGCGACCGGTGTGCCGGCCACGGTGTCATTGACGATCTCGTGATGATCGAGGATGAAGGTTGGGTAGGCACGCACCGCACCGGCGATGGCAATGCCGATGACCAGATCATCGGCGGCGAGTCGATCTGCCTTGGCCGCAGGCAAGAACTGCGGATCATCGATTGCCGGAATGCAATCGCGCGCTGGGCAGCCCTGATGAATCTGTTCGAGCGGCACGTCGGCATCGGCGGCCGTGGTCACCTGAAAAGTATCGGCCAGAATGTTGCTGTCGAATCGCGGTTGCGGCCTTGGCGGCTCTGCGCTGGCGAGCGTGGTCAAGCCCAGAACTACCGCGAGTAACACAAACTTGGGTGCGTAGCGCATACCGTTTCTCCATTGAGTGGTGACGACGCGAGTGATGCCGCCGGGAATCTCGGCACGGAACGCGTTGCTCGATCACCGTCGCTGACTACTAACCCCGGTATCCCCAGTCAACGTCGGGCGGCGAGCGTTGTAGACCGTGCGCTGCGGACGATGCTTTCAT
>PEUI01000193.1:0-1470 GCA_002785585.1 Lysobacterales bacterium CG02_land_8_20_14_3_00_62_12 | reverse complement strand
ATTTGCGGGTAGCCAACGCGATGTTGGTGACCAAGGTTACATTGGTGCGCTGGGATCGGCCGCCGTGGTTCGACCCGCGGCACTTGGCCTGGCGCCCTCTAGAATGCGCCGCCCGGTTGTTTTTCCCGGCCGGCATCAATCACGCTGCAACCACTTTTGAGCCAACGCATGGACGCCCGTTTTACCCGCTATTCGGTTTTTTACTTTTTCTACTACGCCGCCCTCGGCGCCTACGCGCCGTATGTCGGCCGTTGGTTGGATGCCAGCGGCCATGGCGGCTATGTCGTCGGCGCGATGATGGCGATGTGGTACGCCAGTCGCATGGTCGGGCCACCGTTGTGGGCGGCGCTGATGCAGCGCAGCGCGGTTCCCGGCTACTGGTTTGTCGCCGCGACGCTGCTGACGACGCTGGCGTTCGCCGGTTTTCTGCTGGCCAGCCAAGTCACCACCTTGTTGCTGGTGATGGCGGTTTTCGGCACCTTTTACAACGCGCTGTTGCCGCAGTTCGAGGCGATGACGCTGACCGCGCTGGCCGCACGCAGTACCGAATACGGGCGCATTCGGCTCTGGGGTTCGGTCGGGTTTCTACTGGTCGCAGCAACCCTGGGTGGCGTGCTCGACCGCATCGGCAATGAAGCCTTTCCGCTGGTCACGCTGACGTTATTGCTGATGATGGTGATCGCGGCGTGGCCGCATCGCCATGATCGTCCGTCGCTGCACCTTGCGGATGCTGGCGCCGTCGGGCCGTGGTGGCGGCGACCGGATCTGCGCCGACTGTTGTTGGTCGCGCTGCTGATGCAAGTCAGTTTCGGCGCCTTTTATGTGTTTTACACCTTGCACCTGCAGGCGCGCGGCCACAGCGGCCTGGTCATCGGTGCGCTTTGGGGGTTGGGCGTGCTGGTCGAGATCGCTATGTTCTGGCGGGTGCCGGGCTGGATCGAACGCTTCGGCGCCGAGCGCCTGATGCGCTGGTGTCTGGCACTGACCGTGGCGCGCTGGCTGCTGACCGCCGAGTGCGCCGATTCGGTGGCGGTGCTCGGCGCCGCACAGTTGTTGCATGCGTTCGGTTTCGCGGCGTTCCACGCCAGTTGTATGCGGCAACTGGTCGATTATTTCCCGGGGCGACGCGCCAACCGCGGGCAGAGCCTGCTGTATGCGTTTTCTTCTGGTCTCGGTGGTGTCCTCGGTGCTGCGCTGGCGGCAACGATGTGGCAGATCGGCGGCGGCCGTGCGGCTTTTCTAGCGAGCGCGCTGGTGGCGGCACTGGCGTGGTGGATGCTGCGTTCAGGCACCGCCTCGCGGTCGCTGATCGCTGCGTAGGGTGGGTGCAACCGATCGTTTCGATTCGCATCGGCGGATTCGGTGGGTTGCACCCACCCCACGTCGCTAAACCGGCCCGAGCAGCGCCGCGAAATCGACTTCCAGCAGCGGTCGTGGCGCACCCAGATAATTGCCTTGGGCGTATTCGAC
>PEUI01000126.1:4223-7014 GCA_002785585.1 Lysobacterales bacterium CG02_land_8_20_14_3_00_62_12 | reverse complement strand
GCCGACCCGCGCGTTGTCGGCTCCGCGCCTGCGGCGCTTGAGCCGACCTACTCAAAGCGCTTAAGTGGTAGGTCGGCTCAAGGCGCGTAGCGCCGGAGCCGACATTTCACTATGCGCACAGCTTTTTTGCAGTCGATCAATGATCGTACGCCGCTTCGCCGTGCGAGCTGATGTCCAGGCCTTCGCGCTCCTGCTCCTGGGTGACGCGTAGCCCAACCATCGAGTCGGCCAGTTTGAACGCGATCAAGGCCACGGTGCCAGACCAGACCAAGGTGAGTCCGATGCCGGTGGCCTGAATCTGCAACTGGCTCCAGATCGAATAGACCGGACTCACGTCGTTGGCCAGGTAGTCCCAAATCCCGGTGCCACCCAGACTGGGCGCGGCAAACACCGCTGTGAGCAGGGCACCGACCATGCCGCCGATGCCATGGACGCCAAAGACGTCGAGCGCATCATCGGCACGCAGCAAGCGCTTCAATCCGTTGACGCCCCAGAAGCAGGCGAAGCCGCCAGCGCAGCCGATCAGCAGGGCGCCGCCGAGCCCGACAAAGCCAGCCGCCGGGGTGATGGCAACCAAACCCGCCACCGCGCCGGAGGCCGCGCCCAACATCGACGGCTTGCCCTTGCCGATCCACTCGCCGACAAGCCAGGCGAGCACCGCCGCAGCGGGCGCAATCAAGGTATTGACGAAGGCGAGTCCGGCAACCGCATTGGCTTCCAGTGCCGAACCGGCGTTGAAGCCGAACCAACCCACCCAGAGCATGGAAGCACCGGCCATGGTCAGGGTTAGATTGTGCGGTTTGATGGCTTCACGGCCATAGCCGAGACGCTGGCCTACCAGATAGGCGCCGACCAGACCGGCGCTGGCGGCATTGATATGCACCACCGTGCCACCAGCGAAATCGAGCGCGCCACGGGCGAATAAAAAGCCGGCGCTGGCATTCGCGGCGGCGGCTGACGCCGCGTCCAGATAAGCATCGGGTCCGGGGAAAAACCAGACCATGTGCGCCATCGGGGTATAGGCAAAGGTAAACCAGATCACGGTGAAGATCAGTACCGCCGAGAACTTGATGCGTTCGGCAAAGGCGCCGACGATCAAGGCGCAGGTGATCGCCGCGAATGCGGCCTGAAAGGCAAAGAACACCAGTTCCGGAATCACCACGCCACGCGAAAACGTCGCGGCGTTGGCGGCGGCATCGAGCCCCTTCATCAACAGTCGATCGGTGCCGCCGAAAAAGGCGTTGCCGGTGGTAAACGCCAGGCTGTAGCCGTAGAGCGTCCACAGCACCACGACCAGGGCGAAGACGACGAAACACTGGATCAATACCGACAGCATGTTTTTGCTGCGTACCAGTCCGCCATAAAACAGTCCGAGGCCCGGCAGGGTCATGAAAATGACGATGATCGTACACAGCATCATCCAGGCGCTGTCGCCCTTGTTGGGGGTCGGCGCCGCGCTGGCTGCGGCCGGGGCAATCGCTGCGGGCGCCGTCGCGGTCAAGGTGGCGTCGCTGGCTTGGGTCGGCACGGTGCTGGCACCGGTGCTGGTGGAGTCAACGCCTGGCGCGACCGCTTGGGCGCTGACGGCGAACGCAGTGCTCGCCGCGACGGCCAGCATCAAGACCAGCATCAAGGAGCGTTTCATGCTCAAAACCTCGAAAAAGTTAAACGGCGTCATCGTCGATTTCTCCGGTGCGGATACGGATGGCTGACACGATCTCGCTGACAAAGATTTTGCCGTCGCCGACTTTGTCGGTGCGTGCGCTGACCAGGATGGCTTCTACGGCGGCATCGACGGTGGCGTCGGCGACCACCGCTTCCAGTTTGATTTTTGGCAGGAAGTCGACCACGTACTCGGCCCCGCGATAAAGTTCGGTGTGGCCTTTCTGACGGCCGTAGCCCTTGACCTCGGTGACGGTAAGGCCATTGACCCCGGCCTCGGCCAGCGCCTCGCGAACGTCATCGAGCTTGAAAGTGCGAACAATGGCGGTGATCAATTTCATCGGCGGCAGCTCCGGTGGCGAAAGCGGTGCCGAACCGCCTGGACGGTGGCAGTTCGGGATCGCGGTGGATGGGTGGGTCCGGGCTGGACCAACGCAATCGCCGTGCCAGCGGCCAAGTGTTTGATTATTATGGCTACTACTTTTATGGGCCAGACGGTTCGCACGAATGTGGTGCGATAGCGGCGGAATTATGCATTGATGCGGTGCATTAAAGCCGCCTGATTGCTTGACTCAAGTGCTTACCGAACTCCACCGATGGCCGATGGCGCTACCGACGAATGACCGTGGCGGATGCGCTAAACTTGGCAATTGCCGCGCACGCCCGACGACTGCGGGTGGTAAGTCGGCGTGCCACCAGCCCAGAATGCCCGCTCGCCCAAGGAACCCTCATGGACTTTGCCTTCACCGAAGAACAGTTGTTGATTCAGGACGTTGCCCGCCGCATCGCCAAGGAAAAAATCGCCCCGAGCGCGGCTCATTTCGATGAAGTCGGCGAGTTCCCGTTAGCCAATATCCAGCTTTTGGGGGCCAACGGTCTGATGGGTATCGAGGTACCGGATTGCTACGGTGGCGCCGGCATGGACCCGATCGCCTATGTCCTGGCGATGATCGAGATTGCCGCCGCTGACTGTGCCCATTCGACCATCATGTCGGTAAATAACTCGCTGTTTTGCAATGGCATTCTCAAGAATGGCAGTGAAGCGCAGAAGCAGAAATATGTCCGCGCGGTCGCCAGTGGCGCGGCGATTGGTGCCTATGCGCTGACCGAACCGCAGTCCGGTTCCGAT
>PEUI01000126.1:0-4214 GCA_002785585.1 Lysobacterales bacterium CG02_land_8_20_14_3_00_62_12 | reverse complement strand
ATGCGTTGTCGCGCCCAGCGTCAAGCCGATGGCAGCTACCTGGTCAACGGCAAGAAGAGCTGGATCACCTCCGGCCCGGTCGCCAAATACATCAACCTGTTTGCCATGACCGACCCCAGCAAGGGCACCAAGGGCATCAGTGCATTTTTGATTGACACCGAGCAACCAGGTTTCCTGCGTGGCAAGACCGAGCCCAAACTCGGCATTCGCGCATCGGCGACCTGCGAGATTGAGTTTCAGGACTATCGGGTAGCGGCGGAAGATTTGCTCGGTGTCGAAGGCGAGGGCTTCAAGATCGCCATGAGTGTGCTCGACGCCGGCCGTATCGGCATCGCCGCACAAGCGGTGGGATTGGCGCGGGCGGCGTACCAGGCGGCGGTCGCCTATGTGCGTGAACGCAAAAGTTTTGGCCATCCGATTGGCTCGTTCCAGATGATTCAGTCGAAGATCGCTGATATGAAATGCCGCCTCGATGCCGCCTGGCTGTTGACCCTGCGCGCGGCCTGGGCCAAAGCAGAGGCGGAAAGAACCGGGGCCCGTTACAGCACCGAGGCGTCGGTTGCCAAACTCACCGCGTCGGAAGCGGCGATGTTCATCACCCATCAAGCGCTGCAGATCCACGGTGGCATGGGTTACTCGCGTGAATTGCCGCTGGAACGCTATTTTCGCGATGCCAAGATCACCGAGATTTACGAAGGCACCAATGAAATCCAGCGCTTGGTGATCGCGCGTAACGAGACCGGTTTGCGCTGAGGCGCCAGCGCGTGCGGCCGGGCTAAACGGTGCTGGCCTTGCTGCCGCGCAATTT
This sequence comes from Lysobacterales bacterium CG02_land_8_20_14_3_00_62_12, assembly GCA_002785585.1. Classification (GTDB taxonomy): domain Bacteria; phylum Pseudomonadota; class Gammaproteobacteria; order Xanthomonadales; family Ahniellaceae; genus 0-14-3-00-62-12. The sequence continues at coordinate 3,406 of PEUI01000126.1, read as the reverse complement.
GCGGACGATGGCGTTGAGGGCACGATCCACCAAGCCGACGCCCTCGAGCACCTGCAATTGACCCGCATTGAGCAGGTTCGCCAAGTCCTCGGCGCTGTACTCGCCGGATTTGACGCCGTTGCGGTTAACAAACAGGTACTGAGACCGCACCGTGCTGACCCACAGCAACTTGGATCGTTCGCTGCTGCCATCGGCACGCAGGAACTCCATCCAGATTCCCGGTTTGAACTTCTGCACGGTGACGCTGGCGGCGTCATCACCGGGGAGTGGTGCCGGGGCTTGCAGGGCCGTCGTTTCCGGGGTGTAGACGACCTCGTTGCTGCCAGTGCCGAAACGAATTTCCAGATGATCGATGATCGGCGGATCGTTGCTGGGTAACGCCTGGATCGCGCCGGGTGAGGGCTGTGCCGGCGGTGCTGGGCTGATCGAAGACTTCGCCGTCGGCGCCGCCTCGCCCGGGGTCGACGCCACTTCGAGTTGACCCTTTTCGCTTTCGGCGTTCAGTAGTTCGGCGATTCCGGACCAGAGTTCATCGATGTCTTCTTCATGCAAACCGAGGGCGATCAAACCGTGCTTGAGGATCTGTTCGACTTCGGCCATCGCCTCGCCGGAGGTGGTTTCTTCAGCAATTCGCCGGGGCGCGTCGGCCAGCATTTCGACGACGCGGATCGCGTCTTTCCACTGCACCGAGTCCTGACCGTTACGCAGGTGCGTCATCACCAGATAGTTGGACCAGCGTTTGGTCAGCAGGTCGCGCAGGCGCGATGGCATCGACTTGCCGTCCACCCGCTGCAGCAGTTCGAGCGCTGTTGCTTTTTGCGCTTGCTCCAGTCGTTCGCGGCCCCGGGCGGCTTCGGTGGTGCGCTTTTCGGCAACATCGGCGCGCCGCCGTTGACCGTTGAGTAGTTCGTCGAGTTGTTTGCGGGCGCGATCGAACACGCCAATATCCTGGTCAAAATCGGTAATCACCGAGCGCACCAGCGACTCGATGGCAAGGTACAAGCTGCGGTCGCGATCGGTGCTAGCACTCCAGCCCAGCGCCGCGGTCGCCAGATCGTCGAGCAGCGCGCGGGCCGGATGGTCTTTGCGGGCGACAAAAGTAGGATCGACCAAAGCGACTTTCAGGTACGGGATCTGCAGACGACTGAGCAGAGATTTCAACTCGCCGGGCAGATGGCGATCTTCGATCGCGTAGTCGAACAGCATGCCGACCAGATTAAGCGCGGTTTCATCGAAGTGGCGCAGCGAACTGGCGGCGTCGCCGCCGACCAGGCCACGGGCGCGCTGGAGTACCTGAGCCCGGGTTTGTTCGGTATTCAGCTCGGCATTGGCGCCGCCGAGATGCTCGGCCTGCAGCATCGACAGGGCGTTCATCAGCGCTTGTGGATCAATCACCGGGGATGTTGCAGCGCCGCCTGGAGCGCCGGGATAGCGGGCAAAACTACCGACCTGGGGCACCCCGTAATTTGGCCCGGTGGGCACATTCTGGGCGCCGCCACCGAGCAGGCGCAACAACTCGGCGAGTACCGGCGCCACCTCGCCATCGGGGTTGCCAGGCAGTGCCGGGTCGTTGGCATAGGCGCCGGTCTGGCCGGAATAACCCGTATCGGCGTTGCCAGCCATCGGCTCGTTCGGATGGCTGCTTGGCGCCCGGCCCACGCTCGGATTGCGGCCCACTTGATAGCGCAATTCGGGGAGGATGCCGGCTTCCGCCAGCAGCCGGTTGGCACGGTCATACAGTGGACCGAGCAGGCCGAGCCAGTGGCGTTCCAGATGCTTGAAAAAAATCAGCCGTACATCCACCGGCAAATCGGCGGGGGCAAAGGCTTGCGCCGCAGCGGCAGCCAACTGCGCTGGCGCGGCCGGATTGTTGCTGCCATTGACTTGGGATAGCGATAACGCTTGACCGACGCGCTGGTGCAGCGCATGCAGCGGCCGGGCAAATGCCGCGTAGCAGCGGTCAACCAGAGACACCACCGCCAGGCTTTCTTCCAGGGCATCGGTCTCGACCAGCGAAAGTTCGGCGCTGCTGTCCCGCGGACCACTGCCATCGCCATGTTGGCTGTTCGGCAGTTTGCCGGACAACAAGCCATCGAGACTGGCGCGAACCCGGGTGGCGAACAGGCTGTTGATCGACATCCGCTGCAAACGCAGGGTGCGCATCGAATCAAAATGCGTGTTCTGCTGCATGCTCGATACCGACTTGTCAGCAAGGTCGAACAGATAGTCGTCGGTGGATTGCAAGGCGGCATCCAGCGAAGCAAACAGGCCCTTCTGAAACTCTTCGTCGAAAGCGCGCGCCACCGCAGCCGCACCGCCGGTATGCGAAAGCGTCGGCGGCCGCAGCGGTATCACCTCAGCATGATGGGATCGTTCCTGCATGGTCGGGTCTGGCGGATCGTTCAAAATGGCCTCAGATTTTAGAAGGATCGGGCGCGACCGGTGTGAACTCTGTCACAAACTGGCTGCCCATTTTGGCACGGTCGGATCGACGGCTATGGATTCAGGCTGGAGGGTCGCCGGGCACTGTCGGCAGCAGGCTGGGGGAGTGGCGTCGGGGCAGTCGCTGCTGAAGGCACTCCGGCAATCTGGGTGGTGACGGTAGCACTCACCGCCGGTGGCGACGGTGGCGACGGAAATCTTGCCATTTGCTGATCTGTGGTTCGCGCCGAGTGTCAAGTAGCCTTCTGACCGGGAAGTTCCGCCTGTGGCGCGGTAAAACTCGCGGAATCCGACAAAAAAAGCGGATGCCGAGCGCACCGGAATGAGCGGCGCATCCAGCGCCAGTTCTGGGGAGGAGAGGGGGAGTTCGCGTTGATTGGGCATGAGGTCAGCCGGTCAGGGATACCAGTTGGACTACAATGCTTGGCATTGAGACTACAAATGGCGTTGGCACGATGGAAACTTCGGTACGTGGACTAAAAGCGCATCTGTCCGAATACCTGCGCCATGTCGCGGCGGGCGAGGAGGTGGTGGTGACCTCGCACGGCAAGCCGGTGGCGCGCCTGACGGCAGTGATGCCACGTGCTTTGACTGATGCCGAACTGGAAGCGGAAGCCATCGCCAAACTGGAGGCACTGCCTTGGATACGGCCCGGACGGGGCGGCAAGGTGATGGGATCAAGCCGACCGATGGCGGTGGCGGGCGCTGGATCGGCCAGCGAGGAGATCTTGGCATGGCTGCGGGATTGACTTGCTACTTCGATACTTCCGCCCTGCTCAAGTTGTATCTGGAGGAGGCCGAATCGGCGCGCATGCGAAGTGCTACAGCAGCGGCAACCTTCGCTTTCACACACCTGATCACCTACGCCGAAATGCGTGCGGGCTTGGCCCAGGCCGCACGTTTGCGCCGGATCGCCGACCTGGAATTGGCGCGGCAGGTTGAGCAATTCGAAACCGACTGGTCT
>PEUI01000050.1 GCA_002785585.1 Lysobacterales bacterium CG02_land_8_20_14_3_00_62_12 | reverse complement strand
CGTATTTCGACCCGCACCGGCGTGCCGATTTCGCGTTTGCTGATGCCGATGGCCTGCTGCATCATTCTCGGCGGCACCATGACCATGGTCGGCAATTCGCCGCAAATTCTGCTCAATGACTTGATCGCTTCGGTCAATCGCAACCTGCCCTCCGGCGCGGATACCTTGAGTCTGATCGGCATGTTCGGCATCTCGCCGATCGGTCTGGCGTTGTGGTTGATGGGTTTGGCTTACTTCTACCGGTTCTGGCCCAAGCTGCAAGCACCGACCACCGACGAGGGTTTATCGGTGAACCCAGCGACCACCGAGGGCTATTTCGAGCAGGTTTATGGCATCGCTGGCGAGCTGCGCGAACTTGGCGTGACCGCCGACAGCGATTTTGCCGGGCGCAATATTCTGGACCTGGAATCGCTGCCGGGCAGCCCGCTGATCCTGGCGCTGAAGTCGGGAGACGAGGCACGACTGGCACCGCCCGCCGATCAACCGGTAGGCGTTGGCGATGTGCTCGGGGTGCTCGGCCAACACGGCCTGATTATGGATTGGGCGCAGTCTCACCGCTTGCAGCCGGCCTCGCCGACGCAACATCTCGCTTCCTTGTTTGCGCCGACGCACGCCGGTGTCTGCGAAGCGGTGGTGCCGCCGACTTCGCGCTTTATCGGCCAGAATGTTGGCCTGCTGCGGCTGCGCAAGCGCTTTGGCATTTCGGTGCTGGCGCTGGGTCGCAGCGGCAAGATTTTTCGCCAGGATTTGCGCAGCCACGATATTCGCGCTGGCGACATCCTGGTGCTGCACGGCGCCTGGCGCGATGTCAGCCATGCCGCTGAAGATCGCGATTTTGTGGTGGTAACCGATTACCCGAAAGTGGAAGAACGCCCGCATCGACTGGCGCACGCGGGCGTGTCGTTTGCATTGGCGATGGTGTTGGCGCTACTCACCGACCTGCCGTTGCCGGTGGCGCTGTGGTCGGGCGCGGTCGGCATGTTGGTGATGGGCGTGTTGACCATGGACGAGGCGATTCGCGCGATCAATTGGAAAACCATTTTTCTCATGGCCGCCTTGATTCCACTCGGTTGGGCGATGGATGCCAGCGGTGCCGCCGCGTGGATCGCGCAGGAAATACTGTTGTGGATGGGCGATGTGCCGGTGTGGTTGTTGCAATTGGCGGTGGCCGTGCTGACCACTTTGTTCAGTCAGGTGATGTCGAACGTCGGCGCCACCGTGGTGATGGTGCCGATGGCGGTGAATATCGCGCTGGCGGCCCACACCAATCCCACGGTGTTTGCGCTGATCGTGGTGTTGTCGGCATCGAACAATTTCACCAGCCTGGCCAATCCGGTGCTGTCGCTGGTGGCCGGCCCGGCCAACTATCGCGGTCGTGACCTGATTCGCACCGGCGCGCCGTTGTCGGCGCTGTATGTGCTGGTGATGCTGGTGATGGTGAATATTGTGTTTTGACGCAGATGATTGGGTGGATGCGCCGGGTGGATAAGCGCAGCGCATCCACCGCTTTGGTGGATGCGCTGCGCTTATCCACCCTACCCTATCCACCCTACTGAAACTGGAGATTTTATGAGCGTGATCGAGCAGGAAGATTTCATCCAAAGCGTGGCGGCGGCGCTGCAATACATCAGCTACTACCACCCGGTCGATTACATTCGCCATTTGAGCGCGGCTTACGAGCGCGAACAATCGCCCGCGGCCAAGGACGCCATGGCGCAGATTCTGATCAATTCGCGGATGTGCGCGGAGGGCCATCGGCCAATCTGTCAGGACACCGGCATTGTCAGTGTGTTTCTTGAAGTCGGCATGGACGTGCGCTGGCACAGTGAATTGTCGGTAGAAGACATGGTCAACGCTGGCGTGCGCCGGGCCTATCTGCATCCGGACAACAAGTTGCGGGCGAGTGTCTTGGCCGACCCGGCCGGCGCCCGCCGCAACACCGGCGACAACACGCCCGCAGTGGTCAACGTCAAGCTGGTGCGCGGCCATACGGTGGACGTCATCGTCGCCGCCAAGGGGGGTGGCTCCGAGGCCAAAAGCAAATTCGTCATGTTGAATCCGTCGGATTCCATTGTCGACTGGGTGTTGAAAACGGTGCCCACCATGGGCGCTGGCTGGTGCCCGCCGGGCATCCTCGGAATCGGCATCGGCGGTACCGCCGAGAAGGCCATGCTGCTGGCGAAAGAGTCGTTGATGGAGCCGATCGATATCACCGATTTGATCGCGCGCGGTCCGCACAATCGCATCGAAGCATTGCGTCTGGAACTTTACGAAAAGGTCAACGCCCTCGGCATTGGTGCGCAGGGTCTGGGCGGCTTGACCACGGTGCTGGACGTGAAGGTGAAGGATTACCCGACCCACGCCGCCAATTTGCCGGTGGCGATGATTCCCAATTGCGCCGCTACCCGGCACGCGCATTTTGTGCTGGATGGTGCAGGCCCGGTGCTGCTGGATCCACCATCGCTGGCGGACTGGCCAAAAATTACTTACGACGCCAGCAAGGGTCGTCCGGTTGATCTCGATAGCGTCAGCCGTGCGGACTTGGCCAGTTGGCAACCGGGTGATGTGCTATTGCTCAGCGGCAAGCTGCTGACTGGCCGCGATGCCGCGCACAAACGCATGGTCGAAATGTTGGATCGGGGTGAACCCCTGCCGGTCGATTTTCGCGGCAAGTTCATCTATTACGTCGGACCGGTCGATCCGGTTCGGGACGAGGTGATGGGCCCGGCCGGACCGACCACCGCCACGCGCATGGACAAGTTCACCGAACAAGTGCTGGCCGAAACCGGCCTGTTTGGCATGATCGGCAAGGCCGAGCGCGGGCCCACCGGCATCGCCGCGATCAAGAAACACCAGTCGGTCTATCTGATGGCGGTCGGCGGCGCGGCCTACCTGGTGTCCAAGGCGATCATCAAGGCGCGGGTGGTCGGTTTTGCCGATCTCGGCATGGAAGCGATCTACGAATTCGAGGTCAAGGATATGCCGGTCACCGTGGCGGTGGATAGCCAAGGCCACGCCGTACACGAAATCGGTCCGCGCCAATGGCAGGCGAAAATCGGCAAAATTCCGGTGATGGTTGAAAGTTGATCGATCAACCCATTCGGCACGGTAGTAGGGTGGATAAGCGCAGCGCATCCACCTTCCAGAAAACGGGCGACGGACGACAGATGACATGAAGCAGGTGGATGCGCTGCGCTTATCCACCCTGCGATTTGCGGCGCTGCGCCAGCAGCGCTTTCGGCAGGCCGCGCAACAGAAATGCGGCGGCCAGTCCCAGCACCACGAGTGTCTGCCGCCAGCGCCCCGACACCTGATGACGCAGCAAAAAGCGACCCAGGCCGATGTGTTTGTGTAGCGCCACAAACACCGGCCGCGCTTGACTGGAACTGCCCTGCCGGTGCACCACCGGCACGCCGTTGGCGACTGCCACCCGATAGCCGGATTGACGCACGCGGCGGCACAGATCCAGGTCTTCGCCATGCAGAAAGAAATCACTGTCGAAACCACCGACCCGGACCCAGGCCGGTCGCGGCATCAGCAACAGTGCGCCCGAGCAAGCATCGACGGTCTGCACGCGGTCGCTGGTTCGCGGCAACTTCACCCCTTGGCAACTTGGGCACAGCGGCCGCCAGGCATCGGCCAACAAGCGCATCGGTGTCGGATCGCGGCGGCGTGCCGCAGGTTCGTCTTTGCCGTAAGCATCGTGCACATCAGCGCCGAGCACGCCGATACCGACATCCGCCCGCAGCACCGCGATCAACGCGGCCAAGCTGCCGCGTTCAATCAAACAGTCGGGATTGAGCAGCAACAGATTTGGCGCCGAACCAACCGCCGCGCCGCGATTGCAGGCGGCACCAAAGCCCGAGTTGCGGCCGACCGGATCGAAGCGAAATCGGCGATCCGCCGACCAGCGCTGCTGCACGCGCTCCGGGAACCCGTCGGTCGAATCGTTATCGACCAGACTGAGGCTGGCGCACTCGGCGCTGTCCAACGCCCGGGCGACGGCGTCTTCGAGCACGGCGCCACTGTTGCAAGACACCATGACGATATCGATACAGGCCAGCGTCGGCTTGCCGGTAGCCACGATCAACGCTTCTGCACCGCGGCAGACGACTGACTGGCAGCCGCCCAAATGGCGGGCCACTCGGTCATGGCATCGGCGCTGGTCAACAACGCGGCCTTGAACTCGGCCGCGACGGCCGATGGCGGGTTCGCTTGCGCCATGCCGAGCCAGCGTGATGATTTGCGTTCGATCAGAGCGCGGCCATTCACCGTGACCACGCTGCGCAAATCCGCCAACCAATGCAACGGCGCATCCGGCCCCGCTTCGGCCGCAGCCGCCTGCAGTTTGCCGATCAAATCGCTGCGCACGATCTGCAAATACTCATCGACCAGATCGAGTAGCGACTGGTCACTGGCAGCGGCCAAGTCACGCAACATTTCAGCCCCGGCGGTCAGTCGCCGCGCCGGCTCAGCGGCGCGTACATCGGGCAGACGATTTAACAGATAATCGGCAAAAAAATCATTGCGGCTGGGCGTGATCGGCGCACTTCCCGGTTTGGCCAGGCGCGGTGCGGTAGCGTTTCGGCGGCCAATCAGTGTCGGCAGTTGCAGACCGAACGACTGCGGCTGCGCCAGTTTGAGCAAGCTGCCAAACCAGGCTTCGCTGGCACCGCCAGCGACCTGCGCGAAGGGCAACAGGGTGCGTCCATCGAGCGTCAGCGGCCAGCTATTGCTGCGCTCGATCAAGCCCGCACGCGCTACGCACTGGGCGAACGCCGGGCGATCAATGCGCTGCAGATAGGGATCGCGATCTGCCATCAGTGCTTGGCGCGCTCGCGCATCCAGTAAAAACAACCATTCCGACGCGTTGCCCCGAGCCTCACCGCAATAACCGGTGTAGGTCGCGACGATGGTGGCCTGGCCATCGCGCCCGGGCAGATGCGATAGCGCCACGCCACGCAGACTGCCCGCGCGCCAGGCGGTGGGTTCGGTGCTCGCCAGCAACTGCCCGAGTTGCTGTCCCAAAGCCTGCTGATGCAAAGCGAACGCCGAACGCCCGATGGCAGCGTCGTCGGCACCGGGCAGCGCCAGCGCGGCAGCAGTGTCAGCGAAAAAGCGCGTCTCGATCAGGCTCGCTAAGGCCAGATCCAGACCGCGTTGCGGCTGATTGCCCAAGCGCAGCGGCCACTCGGCATCGGCATCGAGAAACAAACTGCGCCGCCCCGCCGTGGCAACCAGCGCGCGATTGCGCACGGCACCGGCTGGTCCAGCGTTCGCCGCCGCCGGCAAAGTCAATGCGCGCAGGCACGCCGCGTGGCGCGCCTCGGCGAGCGGCAGCACCTTGATGAAATCAGCAAATCCCTGTCGATCCAGATGGCGACCGGCAATCTTGAGCCGCGCGCAAGCGTCTTGGAAGTAGCGCGCATGCGTGCGCACCGTGGCCTGATCGGCGGCGTCATCGATCAACACCCAATCCTGGACCTGATCACGCCAGGTCGGCGCCTGCGCCAGTAGGTCCGCCAACAAATGCTGCAAGCGAGCCGGGTCCGCCCCGGCGTGCAGCACCAGCGTCAGCGGTTCCATGGCGGCGGCGTCTGCCAACGCCGCGGATTGCATGGTCCGAATGAAATCGACTTCGCTAACCAACAGGCGCCGTGCGATCAAATTATCCAGCACGCGGCGGATGCCCTCGGCGGGCACCTTCGGCAGTTCACGCTGTAGCGTGGCCAGGTGTTCGTCCAGCGGCCGAAACGGCCGACACTGATCCATCGCCTGCAAAACCTGCAGCGTCATCACATGGGCTTCACCGTCGCCGGTACGCAACACGCACTCGCCACCACCCAGATCGGCGGCGCTGCCCGCCACCGAAGCAAACAGCGGCGCATTCAGATCCACCGGTGACGGTGGCGTCGCGTCCATCGAAAAATTGAATTCCATCAGTGCCTCAAAGTAGCGTAGCGATCAGACTCGTGGAAAAGCCCTTGCGGAATCAGCAACGGCTGGAACGACATCGTTTGTCGGACCGGTGGTTTGACTGGTGGCTGCCTCTGCGGGGTCGGCAGAGCGCGACGCTGGTGCCGGCAACGCTGTCAGCGATGCCAGCCGCACCTGGGTTGACGCCAGCCGCGCTTGGGTTTCGGCCAGTTCGATGCGCAGGGCGGCCAGTTCGGCATCGCGTGCGTTGAGCACGGCACCGGCTTGCATGTTCTTGCGAATCTCGTGTTCGTAGTGGCGGTAAACCGCCTCGTCGTGATCGCCGAATAGATCCAGGTCAGGCAGTACCGGCAACGCCGATGGTTGGCGTGCGCAGACCGCGACGAAGTACAACGGCGGGTAGTCGAGACCGGGCTTGAGCTGCGCACCGTTCGCTTGCGCGGTGTGCGTTTGCACGGACTCAAGCGCGCCATCCAGTCGCCATAGCGCCGACTGAAACAGGAGCTTTTGGCCATACAGCCGCACCAGCGGAAATTGCGTGCGCAGCAAATCCAGCAGCTCGGCGCGGTAGAGCTCGCGCACATGAAATTCGTTTTGGTATTGGCGTTGGTCGCTATAGCTGAACTTGTCCGGCGAGGAGATAATCAACAGCCCATCGGCTTTCAGTACCCGCGCAAAGCCGGCCAACAATTCTGTTTGCGCCGCCAGATGTTCCAGCGTCTCGAATGAGCTGATGACATCGACGCTGGCATCGGCCAAGTTCAGTCGCGTGGCATCGCCTTGTTGGAAACGGAGATTGGTCTGCGCGGCGTAGCGCTGCTGGGCATGGTTGATGGCTTCGGCACTGAGATCAATACCCACCACCGAACTGGCCGATTGCGCCAGCAGGGCCGCACCATAACCCTCGCCACAGGCAATATCGGCCACCGACTTGCCCGCCACCAGCGCCCGCGCAAAGGCGTAGCGGTGGTAATGCTCGTACCACATTTCGCGCACGCACTCCGGAGTGAAGCGTTCGCCGGTGAAGGGGAGATTGCTCAA
>PEUI01000146.1:6338-7133 GCA_002785585.1 Lysobacterales bacterium CG02_land_8_20_14_3_00_62_12 | reverse complement strand
CGCCCGCTTGCGGGAGAGAGGCCGGGAGAGAGGGGCTTTGCTTTGCTCCTCTCGCCCGCTTGCGGGAGAGAGGTCGGGAGAGAGGGGCTTTTGATTTGGCGCTTGGGGTTCACCATCGAACATCAAGATCAAGATCAGGATCAGGATCAAGATCAAGATCAAGAGCCCCTCTCCCCAACCCCTCCCCCGCAAGCGGGGGAGGGGCTCCAAAGCGCTCCTCTCGCCCGCTCGCGGGCAAATCAGGCCAGCGGTTGAAGTTGTGGGTCAACGGCAATGCGTTCATCGAAGACAAAACAGCGCTGGTGATAGCCGTAGCCACCGACCTGTTCGAAGTAACCGAGAATGCCGCCGTCGAGTTGCCAGACGTTTTGATAGCCGGCCCGCTGCAGCCACAGCGCCGCTTTTTCACAGCGCACGCCCCCGGTGCAAAAGCTGATGATGGTCTTGTCGGCGAGCTGGTCTTGATAGTCAGCCAGCGCCGCTGGCAATTGGCTGAAACTGGAGATCGGCAGAGTCACGGCGCCGTCGAAGCTGCCGTAGGCGACTTCCTGCTGATTGCGGGTGTCGAGCAATCGCAGTTGCCGACCTTCATCGTCATGGCCTGCGGCCAGCCAGCGTGCGAGCGTGACCGGCGCCAAGGCTGGCGCGCGACCTTGAATGGGGTCGATGCCGGGCTGGCGAAAGCGGATGATTTCCGGCTTTTTCTTGACCAGCAGACGTTTGAACGGCACGCGCTGGCTATGGCTCAATTTGACTTGGATCGCGGCAAAGCGCGCATCCTGTCGGAGTTGCTCG
>PEUI01000146.1:0-6266 GCA_002785585.1 Lysobacterales bacterium CG02_land_8_20_14_3_00_62_12 | reverse complement strand
CCTTTGAGTTCCCGCTGGCGGCAGCGCTCACGCAGGATTTCGACCAAAGCATCGGCATCGCTGATCGGAACAAAATGGTAAGCGGCCAGATTGGTGATCATCGTGACTGTGTGTTGGTTTCTGGGCTGTGTCTTCTGAACTTGGCGTCCTCGGCCGGATTTGAACCGGCGACCTTCCGCTTAGGAGGCGAACGCTCTATCCAGCTGAGCTACGAGGACTGATCGACGCGCATTGTAGTGGAGTGGCTCGGTGATTAGGCTGCGCTGGATCACCCATCAAGTTTGCCGATTGCCGCCGAGCTGAAACCATTCAGTGGAACGCCAAGGTGGCAACGGCGCCACCGTTTTCACGGGCGCCGAGCGTGACCTTCCAGCCATACAGGTCGCACAGACGCAGAACGATGGCGAGGCCAAGACCAGCGCCCTGTCCGGAAACGCCGGAACCGCGATAGCCGCGATCAAACAAGCGCGCCGCCTCGTTGGGATCGATGCCCTTGCCGCTGTCTTCGACGATGACGCGATCGAGGTGTACGCGAATCGTGACTTCGCCCTCGGCGGTGTATTTGAAAGCATTGCCAATCAGATTGCCCAGTGCCACCGCCAGCACCGCTGCCGGTGCCTCGACCTGCGGTTTTGCCAGTCGCTCGACCTGGACGTTTACCGGCTTGCTGCCCAATGCGGCGCGTTGCGTTTCCACGACCTGATCAACCACCGTGCCGACATCGGTCAACTTGCCAAGCGCCGGGCCCTGACGTTCATTGCGCGACAGCAGCAGCAGCGCGTCGGTCAGGTCGTTGGATTGACGTGCGGCACGGTCGATCCGCAACAATCGCTGACGCACCTTGTCGGACAAATCACTCTGTGCCAATAGCAGCTCGACGGCCCCGCGAATCACCGCCAGCGGCGTGCGCAATTCGTGCGAAACATCGGCGTTGAACTCGCGATCACGCACCACCAGTTGCGTGAGCCGAGCGGCGTAGTCATCCAGCGTCGCCGCCAACTGGCCGACTTCATCATTGGCAAAGTGCGACGCCAACGGGTCCAGGCCTTGGCCACGGCTGGATTGACCCAAACGCCGCGCCAGGTCGGCGACCGGTCGCATCACGCTATCGGCCGCCCAGAACGCGATCAACGCCGAAATGCCGGAAAACAACAACACCACGCCAATCAGGCCGACGATCAGCCAGCGTCGCAACTTGATTTCGTGCGACATGTCGTATTGCAGAAACAGCCAGGCATCCGCCTCTTTGTGTACGGCCAACACATACGACTGTGGCCCACCACTCTGACGGTCATCGACGATGGTATGCACGCCATTGCTGAGGCCACGCCAGGCAAACGGCACGTTGGCAAACTTGCGATCACTCCACACGTAGCCGGTGATGCGCGAAAACGGCACGATGGTGTTTTCCGGATCGCGGCGAAATGCTTCGACGTAGTGACCCAGTTCCAGATTCAACTGCTGGCCGATCAGTTGGTCTTCCATGTAGCCGCGCAACAGGATTGCGGCAACCGCAAACGCGGCGGTCAGCAGCGTACCAAACAACAAAAACGAAATGATGATGCGGCTGCGGAGCCTACGCCGATACTGCATCCGGATCGCTCATGCTGTAGCCGATGCCATGACGCGTGTTGATCAGCAACTTGCCGAAGGGTTTATCCACCGCCGCGCGCAAGCCGTGGATGTGAACGCGCAGACTGTCGCTGTCGGGCAACTCCTCGCCCCAGACCCGCATTTCCAGTTCTTTGCGGGTCACTACCGCCGGTGCGGCTTCCATCAGCGATTGCAGCAATTTCAGTCCGATCGGATTGATCGGGATCGACTTGCCGTCGCGCATCACGATCAGCGTATCCAGATTGAAGGTCAGGTCGGCCACCTGCAATTGCCGACTCAGCCCGGCGCGGGCGCGATTGCCCAGCACATTGAGGCGCGCTTCGAGTTCCTGCAGCGCAAACGGTTTGACCATGTAGTCCTGCGCGCCAATTTCGAAGCCCGCGAGTTTTTGGTCGAGCGTGTCGCGCGCGGTAAGCATCAGGATCGGCGTGTTCTTGTGGCCTTCCTGGCGCAGGCGGCGGCAGACTTCCATACCGTCGATACCAGGCAGGGTGAGATCGAGCACGATCACATCAAAGTTCTCGCGCAGCGCCAAGTTGAGACCGGAATTGCCATCGGCGGCGAAATCCACCACATGGCCGCGATCCGCAAGATAGTCGCCGACGTTGGCGGCGATATCCGGGTTGTCTTCGACGACGAGAATATGCATGGCCATAGCTTAGGTGGAAAACTCCTGAAATGCATCGTCCCGACACCAAAAAGAACGCCCAAGGTCGTTGCCGACCTTGGGCGAAGTATTGCCCCGATTACCGCAATCCGCTGAGGTTCCACTAAAGAAGAGCCACCGCGAGAATCCAGTGGCAGGCACTATAGGCGAGCACCGGTTAAAGCGACGTTAAAACGCCGCCGCAGCGGCGCGGCGACCGCAGCGTTGGTGTCGCCCTCCCCTCCGCGGCTGGCAACCGGCCGCTCATTGGCGCGCGGCGGCGGCATCCAGATCGGCGGGACAATTGAAATTGCGGAATGCCTGTTGGGCATCGGCAAACGTCACTTCGATGCGATGCAGGGTCGCCTGCCAGCGCCATACCGCGCGTTCGCCAGCGCTCAACGCGTGTTGCGCCGAGCTCGCCAATTCACGGCGATAAAGCGCAAACAAATACTGTGCCTGCTCGCCGTCGTGGGCAACGACCAGATCCGCGTTGGTCGCACGCTGGCGCGCCAACAGCGTGTCAGCGAGCGATTCTGGAAAGCCGATGGTGTCGCACGGAACCGTCAGCAGAAATGGCGTCTCGACCCGCGCCAGCAACTGGGCAATACCGGCCAGCGGTCCATGGAATCCCGGCTGGGCATCGGCGAACACCGGCCAACCATATTGCGCGTAGCGATCCGGATGGCGATTGGCGCTGATCAGCACGGTGCCCACTTGCGGTTGCAGTCGCGCCAACACCTGTTCGATCAGCGGCTGCCCCTGGTACAGCAGCAAGCCCTTGTCGCGACCCTGCATACGGCGGCCGCGTCCGCCAGCGAGGACGCCACCGGTGATGGGTGATCGGCTCATACGTCGTCGGTCCTGAAAATCATATCGTCTCTACCTGCCATCCACGCTTCGGCAACGGCGGCCGCGATGGTACGCCGGTCACGCCGGTCAGCGTTTCTTGACGTGTTTCAACAGGCGTTTGCGGCTCTGCAATTGCTTTTCGGTGAGCACATTCTTCTTGCCAGCGAACGGGTTTTCACCACGCCGCAAATCCAGCACCACCGGTGTGCCGGAAAGACGGAAATGCTTGCGAAAGAAATTTTCCAAATAGCGCACATAACTTTGTGGCAGCGAGTCGAGGCGATTGCCGTGGATGACGATGCGCGGTGGATAGTTGCCACCAAAATGCGCATAGCGCAACTTCGGCGCATGCCCGGAAACCATCGGCGGATTGTTGCTGGCGACCGCCAGTTCCAGCGCCTTGGTGACTTCCGAGGCACCAAAATTGGCCGCTGCCGATGCCGCGGCGCGATCGACCGCTGCGATCAAATCGCCGAGCCCCGAGCCATGCTTGGCGGAGATGAATAAACGCTCGGCCCAGGGCACAAATACCAGTTTGCGATCCAGCTCGCTGACACAGCGTTCGCGCTGATAGGGGCTCAGGTCATCCCACTTGTTGACCGCAACCACCAACGCCCGCCCGGCCTGCAGCGCCAAGCCGAGCACCGAAGCATCCTGGTCGGTGACGCCTTCTTGCGCGTCGATCATCAGTACCGCCACCTGCGCATCTTCCAAGGCTTGCAAAGTTTTGATGATGCTGAACTTTTCGATCACCTCCTCGACCTTGGACTTGCGGCGTACACCGGCCGTATCGACCAGCACATAGGGCACGCCGTTGCGCTCAATGGAAACGTAGATTGCATCGCGCGTGGTACCCGGGATCGCCGATTCGATCATCCGTTCCTCGCCGAGCAGGCGATTGACCAGCGTCGATTTGCCAACATTGGGGCGGCCGATGATCGCCACTTTGGTGCCCTGCATTTGCAAGGCAATGGCATCTTCTGCCGAGGTCTCGGGCAGTTCGCGCAAAATGCTGCCGAGCAAGCCATCGATGCCGCGCTTGTGCGCCGAAGAAATCGCCAGCACCGAACGCAGGCCGATCTCGCTGAAGTCACTGAGCGCCTGCTCGACATCACGACCGTCGGTCTTGTTGACCGCCAAGATCACCGGCCGACCAAAACGTCGCAGTTGCTCCAGAATGACGCGATCTGCCGCCAGCAAACCGTCTTTGGCATCCACCATGAATACCGCGACCTGGCACTCGTCCACCGCCGCCAGCGATTGCCGCACGGTAGCCTCGGCCAATAGTTCTTTGGCGTCGGTAAAACCGCCGGTATCAATGACCAGGAACGCGCTGCTGCCCAATCGGCAGGTGCCGTAATGACGATCACGGGTAACCCCGGGTTCATCGGCAACGAGCGCATCCCGGCTCCTCGTCAGCACGTTGAACAGGGTGGATTTACCGACGTTGGGCCGTCCGACCAGAGCCACTACGGGCAGCATGTGAGCTCCAAAAAACGGCGTGCTAGCGCCATGAGGTTTGATTCGTTTGCCGCCGACTGCCGGAACGCTTGCCAAGCCGCGATGGTGCGCACCAAAGTGCCACGCACCACCCACACAACGGCGGGCTTGGCAGGCCGCCAGTCAGCGGTCCATGCTGATCGATCAGACCGGCCGGAGGCACAACCACTTTGGCAACGCCTAACCGCCCGCCACCTCGAATGCAGCAAGGTGGCCGTCTACGGTCGCCACGTAAACCCGATTGCCCACCACCAACGGGGTCGAACGGATACCTTTCTTGGCCACTTTTTCACGGGCGGCAAAGCTGCCGTCATCGCTTTTCAACCAATGCAAATAACCCTTGAAATCTCCGACCACCAGGAGTTCTCCCATGGTCACCGGACTGGTCAACCAGCGATTGCTCAAGCCCTCCGACTTCCACAGCGAACTGCCGCTGCGATAGTCCAGCGCCCAGACGTTGGAGTGTTCGTCAGCACCGAATACGACTTTTCCGGAAAAGGCCAGGCCGACGTACGACGACATATCCCGGCTCCACAAGATGCGACCGTTGTCGATGGTGAGCGCGACAACCTGCCCACGATAGCTGACGGCGTAGATCACATCGTCGACGATCTGGATTTCGCCATCGACGTCATTCATGCGTTCAAGCTCGGTACGGCCCTCGGCTCGCGAGATGGTTTGTTCCCACAGCAGCACGCCATCGCTGGCCCGCAGCGCCACCACACGGGCATTGTCGTAAGCCGCGTAGATGGTGCCCGCCAGGGCGATCGGTTGACTGTTGCCGCGCAGGCTGATCAGCGGCGCACCACGATCAAACTTCCATAGAATTTTGCCATCGGTCGCGTCCAACCCGGTGATCCGGCCATCGTTGGAACGCGCAACGACCACGGCGGCGTCGATGACCGGCGCCACCAGGATTTCTGAAGAAATCTGCGCGTGCCAACGTTCGGCACCGGTTTGCGCCGACAGCGCGATGACGTTGCCTTCGATCGAGCCGACCACCAGCAGATCGCCGGCAACACTGACGCCGGAAACCAACGGCTGCTTGCTGGAATAATTCCACAGTTTGCGACCGTTGTCAGCGCCATAAGCCCTCAAGCCAGCATCGGCGTCGGTCACATAGATGCGTCCATCGGCATACGCTGGCCGTGGTTTGGCACCGGTGCGCGCAACGCCATCGCCAGTACTGGTAGACCAAAGTTTTTTGATCGTTGCCGTCGGCGTGAACTTGGCCAGTACCGCTGGCGGATCAATGATCTCTTTGTCCTTGCCCTTGAACAGCTTGCAGCCCGGCAGCAGCGCCAGGACGAGCAGAATCCAGCCCAGATTACGCATCAGCCACCCGCCTTGGCAGTGGCACTCGTTACCGGCAGGTCGTCCCGTTTCATTTCCACCAATTGGCGCCGACTGGAACTGGCCTCCAGGTCGATCAGTGCCAGTTCGTAGGCGGCACGAGCGGCGCTGGCTTTGCCTTGGGCGAGCAGCACATCGCCGCGAATTTCGGCGGCTTGCGAAGCAAAGCCGACGGCGTCGACGGCATCCAGCGTTGTTAGCGCAGCATCGGTCTCACCCACTTCCAGTTGCACGCGCGCCAACCGCAGCGCCGCCAAATCACGCAGCTCGGGCAACTCGGCCTCGGTCTTGGCCCATTGCA
>PEUI01000286.1 GCA_002785585.1 Lysobacterales bacterium CG02_land_8_20_14_3_00_62_12 | reverse complement strand
CGACAGAGGACAGAAGCTGGTGGATGCGCGGTACTTATCCACCCTACCTGCTAGTTCGCGGTTGCGCTAGCGGGCAGTGTTTGTCGATAGCGGATCAGTGCCGCAATCGTGCCCAGTTTCAAATGGTGGCGGCGCGCGTAGGTTTCGAGCTCGGGACGGCGCGCCATGTGGCCATCCTCCGCCATGATCTCGACCAACACCCCGGCCGCAGGCAAGCCCGCGAGCGCCGTCAGATCGACCGCCGCTTCGGTGTGCCCAGCGCGCGCCAGCACGCCCCCCGGTTCCGCCATCAACGGGAACACATGGCCGGGCCGATGCAGGTGCTGAGGACCAGCATCGGCGGCCACCGCGGTGCGAATGGTGTGGGCGCGATCAAACGCCGAGATGCCGGTAGTGACCCCGCTGGCGGCTTCGATCGACACGGTAAACGCGGTCCGATAGCGCGCTTGGTTGTCGGCCACCATCAACGGCAATTGCAATTTTTGGCAGCGCGCCTGGTCCAGCGCCAGGCAGATCAAGCCGCGGGCGTGGGTCACCATGAAGTTGATGTCGGCCGGGCGCACCAAGCTCGCCGCCATGATCAGGTCGCCTTCGTTCTCGCGGTCTTCATCGTCGAGCATGACCACCATGCGGCCAGCGCGCAGTTCGTCCAGCAGTTCGGGAATCGACGCAAAACTCATCGGTCAGCACCTTCAGACGAACCGCCAACTGCCGATGATGGCGCAGAACCCTGGAGCAGACGCTCGGCATAGCGCGCCAGCAGATCGATTTCCAGATTGACCGCCTCGCCAACAGCGGTGAACGCGAAGGTGGTGTGGGCCAGCGTGTGCGCGATCAGGTTGACCTCGAACCAGTCGCTACCGACGGCGTTCACCGTCAGGCTGACACCATCGACGGCGATCGAACCCTTGACCGCCACATAACGCGCCAAAGCCGGCGGCATCGCCACTCGCCAGCGCTGCGAGCGGGCCTCGGCAGCGATCCGTTGCACGCCGCCGACGCCATCGACATGGCCGCTGACCAGATGCCCATCGAGCGGATCACCCAAACGCAGGGACCGCTCCAGGTTGACCCGCCTGCCGACGCGCCAACTCGCCAGCGTGGTGCAATCCAGGGTGGCCATCGAAACATCCAGCGCAAAGCCATCGGCGGTGTGCGCGGCGACGGTCAGACAAACGCCGGAAACGGCGATGCTGTCGCCGATTTTCGGCGCATTCGTGGCCAGCGTGGGGCTGTCGATCAGCAGTCGCCGATCACCCGCGCTGGCGTCGATCGAACGCACCTTGCCGATCGCCTGGATCAATCCGGTAAACATCGTCGGTTAGCCTTTGGGCCGCAAACGCAGCCGCCAATTGTCGGCGATTTGCACCAGTTCGACCAGCCGCCATTCGCGGCGCTCGGCCATCGTCGGCGGCGCGGGCAACGCCAACATCGGCCGCGCGCTGCTGCCGAGCAAGCAGCCACTTTGGT
>PEUI01000022.1:329-1757 GCA_002785585.1 Lysobacterales bacterium CG02_land_8_20_14_3_00_62_12 | reverse complement strand
CCGGCGCCGTCGCCGACAAGAATGGACTGTTCGTCACCGCCAATGGTGGCACGCTGTTTCTGGACGAAATTGCTGATTTGCCGATTCACATGCAGGTGAAATTGCTGCGCGTGATCCAGGAGAAAGCGGTGCGGCCGGTCGGCTTCAATGGCGAAATTCCGATTGATGTGCGGGTGCTCAGTGCCACCCACAAAGATTTGCAGAAACAAGTCGAGCTTGGCCAGTTCCGCCAGGACCTGTACTACCGCATCAACGTGATCGAAGTGAAAGTGCCGCCGCTGCGCGAGCGCGCCGACGACATCGACCAGTTGACCCAGAGCTACCTGGACCGGATTGCGCCGGAATGGGGCATCGAGCGGCCGCAGCTTTCCGATTCGGCGCGCCAGGCGTTGCAGCACTATCGGTTTCCGGGGAACGTGCGCGAGCTGGAAAATATCCTCGAGCGGGCGATCGCGCTATGCGATCACGGCATCATCGAAGCCGGCGATCTGCGCTTGCCGCAAGTCGCGGATGCGACCATCCAAACCGCCGCCGTCGCCAGCGTGGCGCCGAAGGCGACCGGTGATCTGGAAAACTACATCGATAGCCTGCAGCGCGATGCCATCCTCAAGGCGCTGGATGAAACCGACCACAACAAAACCCGGGCGGCTGAACTGCTCGGCATCACCTTTCGAGCGATGCGTTACAAGTTGAAAAAGTTTGGTATTGATTAGCGCGTCAGTCGTAGGGTGGGTGCAACCCACCGTGGTCCGGCGTTCGAGAACGGTGGGTTGCACCCACCCTACTCAGCGTCATCTGTATTTGTAAGCCATGCAACCAGAGTCCGAGATCGCCGCCATGCACTTGCGTTCGTTCAATCGCTTTCAAGCCGCCGCCTTGCATCTATGCTTCAGCTTGCTGCTGGCGCTGCTGGTGTTCTGCCTGTTTCGCTTTCTGTGGTATCCGGATGGGCTGTTTGGCGTGGCCGCGGCGGGCAAGTTGTTGCTGCTGGTGACTGGGGTCGATGTGGTGATTGGCCCGCTGCTGACCTTGGTGGTGTTCAATCCCAAGAAAAAAAGTCTGCCGTTTGATCTTGCGGTGATCGCCGTGCTGCAGGTTTCAGCGCTGGCCTATGGCGTGCAGGTGATGCTCGACTCGCGGCCCATTTTTTTGGTTGGTGTCACTGATCGATTCGAGTTGGTGATGGCCAACGAATTGGCCGACGCGGATCTTGCCAAAGCCACGCAGCCCGAGTTCGGCCAGCGCTCCTGGACCGGTCCAGTGCTGGTCGGTGCCAAGCGGCCGGCGTCGTCCGCCGCGCGCTCGCAATTGTTGTTCGATACGCTGGAGGGCAAGTCCGACCTGGACCGGCGTCCGGAATACTACGTCCCGTATTCGGAGATCAGCGCCGATTTGCTCAAGCGCGGCACCCACCTGTCGCATTGGGGC
>PEUI01000022.1:0-300 GCA_002785585.1 Lysobacterales bacterium CG02_land_8_20_14_3_00_62_12 | reverse complement strand
GTCGCATTGGGGCAGCGTCGATCACCCAGAAGTTAAGAGAGCGTTAGCGTATGTGCGGCAGCGGCAACTAGACCCTGGCCAGGTGCTGGTATTGCCGCTCAAGACGCGCCTGCGTTTTGCCGCACTGCTGATCGATCCGGCTGCGGGTAAACCCTTGCGCGCTTTCGATTTCGACCCTTACGAAGTGCACCCTTGACGCGGGCGCGTCCAGCGCGGCCGGGTGGGAGGCGGGCTTGCGGTCGCGACGGTTGCTTGGATAGTCGGAGCGACGACTGCGCGCTGCTCCCGCAAAACGCGCGA
>PEUI01000052.1:1575-2407 GCA_002785585.1 Lysobacterales bacterium CG02_land_8_20_14_3_00_62_12 | reverse complement strand
GCCCCTCGCCCAATTGTGGCGACCGCAGGAAGTCCCGTGGGAGAGAGGGGTTGGGGAGCGGGGCTTTTGATCTTGCTGCCAACCGCTTGGGCCGCCCCCACCGACCAAAGGAAAACTCAAGCCGGCACCCGCTCGCTAGACGCTCCGCGCATGTATTGCTAGCATGCAACACAAGTCTGCCGCGCTGATCACCAAGGCCAAAGAAATTCGGGACGATGGCGCGGTCACTGAAATCACGATCTGGGCGCTTTCAGAGCCAATCACACCAGCAACGCACCGTTACAAGTATCGCCTCTACCACGGCTCCGCCGGCGTTTGCCGGGTTCGCTACGACAATGAACGTGGCAAAGGCGATCACCGCCATCTGGGGGATCACGAGGCCCCTTACAACTTCACTACGCTGGAACAACTTCTGGCGGACTTCGAAGCGGATGTCAACCAATGGAGTAGCCAATGAAAGCCATCATCGAACTCGGTCACAGCGGATCAATCTTTCGCACTGCCGCGCAGCAGATCGCCGACGTGGGTCGCGGCCAAACGCCGGACTATCACCTGAGTTTCGAGTCGGCGCGTTCGATGTTTGCTGATTTGAGTCCCGCGCGTCTCGATTTGTTGGACGCCCTCCGTCGCGCTGGCCCTTGCAGCGTATACGCTTTAGCCAAGGTCGCTGATCGCAACTATTCGAACGTTCACGCCGATGTGGCGAGATTGCTGGAACTCGGTCTCATCGAGCGAACTGAAGATGCCCAGGTTTCGGTGCCCTACGAAGCGGTCGAAATCCGATTTGCCCTGGCCCACGTAGCTTGAAGACGCACGGTTCTGGATCTTCGTG
>PEUI01000052.1:0-1459 GCA_002785585.1 Lysobacterales bacterium CG02_land_8_20_14_3_00_62_12 | reverse complement strand
AGGAACAAAACTTGAGCCCCTTGCCCGCTTCCGTCGCGATGCGCTGGCCACACGGTGCCTCCCCCTGTCTGATTTCCCCACGCCAGCCCGTTACTACCCCCAGACGACGTTCAACCAACCCGTCTTAGGTCATCGGCGCTTGCGACGGTGGCGCCTCGAAGTGACCCGGAAGACGGAGTGGTTCACACTTCCCGACGCCGAGCACAACAAAAATCGAGCAATCGCTTTATTTTTGTCATCTTTTGGTGCTATCGTTCGCCGCCGTTGGGGTCGCACGCGCTCTGCCATGCTGGTTTGAGCGCGCAACAGTCAGAACTTGGAGGAATCATCCATGATCCGCAAATCTCGTATCGCCTACGCACTTGCCGGCCTCGCGCTGTTCGCTGGCATGCAAGCCGAAGCCTGCACCACCTCGCAATGGGGCGTCGGTCTCACCGGTGGCGCCGGTGGTGCCCAAGCCGCCATCGGTGGTGTCGTCGCCGGTCAGCCCAATGGGCTGGGTGGTGGCACCGCAACCCGTTATTCCGGCCTGTGTGGTCTGCGTGCCTCTGGCTTAGGCCAGTATGTGCAAGACGGCACGCCGACCGCTGAAGGCACCTACATCGCCCGGTTCTATGTCTACACCGGCGTCACTTCGGGTACGCCAGTGGTCTTCAGTTCCATGGAAGGCGCTCCGGCTCCGGATCCTAACCAGCGCGTCTATTCGGTGCAGTACAACCGCGCCAACCAGCAGTTTGAAGCGGTCAATCAAGCGGGCACGGTCACCGCCATCGGCGCCGCCAGCAGCGCGCTCGCCAACAAATGGTTCCATGTGCACCTGACTTGGGATCGGACAGCCGGTTCGCTGGATGTGTCTGTTCAAGGTGCTGGATCTTCCACACCCAATGCAACGGCCAGCCTTTCCGGCTTCACTTCATCCGGCGGTGCCGCTGGCCCCGACTTCGCTCAGTTGGGGTGGATTTCGGGGGCTGCTGCAGGCCGAATCGACGTGGATGCTTTTGAATCGCGGCGTAGCACGGCGATTCCGCCGTTGTGCCGGGGCAATGCCAATGCTTCTGACGAGACACGGAACATCTTGGACGCCATTGCAGTTTTCAATGAAATAAACGCTGTTTCATTGGCCACAGGTCAGCCCGATACAAACGAAGATGGCGCGGTCAATATTCTGGACGCGATTGCACTATTCACCATCATTAATTCGGCATCGCCGGGCTGTTGATAACTGAACCTGAATTTGGAGACTGTTATGAAATTAAATATTTTGCTTGGCCTAGTGCTCAGTGTAGTTGTTCATTCTGCGGGTGCTGTCGCCGCTGACAGTGCCAACAAACTTATCATCGTCGGCGATCAGTCCAAGGCTGCTGACTCTTTTTATAGCTTGGATTTCCAATCAGACGGCAACGCGACCGCTTTGGAGCTGCGCCTGCAGGTTGCTGGCGGCAAAAGGGTGAAGGTGGAT
>PEUI01000417.1:5706-7045 GCA_002785585.1 Lysobacterales bacterium CG02_land_8_20_14_3_00_62_12 | reverse complement strand
GTTGTAGATTTCATCGGGCTGCACTTGTTGCAGAATGCGGATCAGATTGGTCGCATCGGTCAGGTCGCCGTAATGCAGCAGCAAGCGGCGGCCATCGACATGCGGGTCTTGGTACAGGTGGTCGATACGATCGGTATTGAACGACGACGCGCGACGCTTGATGCCGTGAACTTGATAACCCTTGGCCAGCAACAGTTCTGCCAGATAGGCGCCATCCTGGCCGGTGATGCCGGTAATCAATGCTTTTTTCATGGTGCTCAAGGCCCTGATAATTGCGCTAACAGATGATGCCATTGCCGATGCGCTGCCGCACGGGAAAATCGACGATCCAGCAAAGCTCTGGCGTGTTGCGCCTGCCGGCGACAACGTGCCGGATCGGCCTGCAACGCCATTATCGCCTGCGCCAGCCGTTCGCCATCGCCCCAGCGCACAGAAAATCCACAATCGTGCGCCGCGATCAGCCGCGACAACTCGCCATCGGCATCACCGATGAATCCGATCGGCCGCTCGGCCGCCGCCATGCCATAAAACTTGCTCGGTACGATCAGGCCTTCCAGCGCCGGCCGCAGACTGACCAGATGCAGATCCGCCGCCGCCATCGAATCGGCCAATGCCGCCGCCGGTTGATACGGCAAAAAATGTACCGTGTCCAAACTGGCCGCCTGACAGCGCGCGCGCAATTGCTGATAACCGTGGCCGCCACCGACGATCAAAAATGCGATGGCCGGGTGATCGGCCAAGCGCTCGGCCGCGGCGAAAATCGTATCGATGTCGTGGGCGCGCCCCAGATTGCCGGAATAGCCGACCACGAACGCCGACCCCAGCGCCAATTCGCGCCGCAGGCCACTGGCGCTGGTCGCCAGCGGCCGGATCAGATCCTCGTGCGCCCAGTTGCTGATCACCCGCAACCTGGCATCGGCAACGCCAAGGCCGCGCAGCAACTCGCCCATGCGTTCGCCGATCACCACATTGATCGCGGCTTGCTGCAGCGTGCGATTGCGCAATTGTTTCAGCAGCCAGCCGAGCCCGGCCGGCACCGGCGGCTGGCCGAGCGCGATCGCCACTTCCGGAAACACGTCTTGCAACCAATTCACCAGCACCGCCCCACGCCAGCGCGCCACCAGCCCGACCAGCAACGCCAACAGCGGCGGATCGGTCATCGCCACCACCACGTCGCCCGGCCGCAGCAACCGCCACAAAGCCAACGGCAAGCTGAGATAAAAACTGAAATAGTCGAGCGCCCGCCCCAACAACCGCGCACGGCCGAAACCGCTGCTCCACAGCCGCCGAATGGCAACCCCTTGCCAACGCTCGAACCGGGGCAGTCGCGCTTTCGGGT
>PEUI01000417.1:861-5646 GCA_002785585.1 Lysobacterales bacterium CG02_land_8_20_14_3_00_62_12 | reverse complement strand
CCGCCAGATCCGACAGCAACTGGCTGGTCGCCGAATGGTCCGGCCAGGCAAAACGATTGACGAATACGGTAGCCATCAAACCCTGACCGGTTTGGCGCGCGGATAGCGGCGCGCTGCCAGCGAGCAGTTCACCGTGACTGCATCCAGCGCCAGGCCGAGGCGACCATATCGGTGAGCTCCGGGTAGGCCGGCTGCCAGCCAAGCAGTTGGCGGGCGCGTTCGGCCACGGCGACCAAGGCGGCAGCGTCACCGGCGCGGCGCGGCTGCTCGAGCAATGCAATCGGGCGGCCGCTGACCTGCTCGCAAACGGCGTGCACCTGGCGCACGCTGAAACCAGTGCCGGAACCCAGATTGACCGCTTCGGCATGGCTGCCGGATTGCAGCGCGGCGAGCGCCAACAGATGAGCCTGGGCGATATCGGCAACGTGGACGAAATCGCGGATGCAGGTGCCGTCGGCGGTCGGCCAGTCGCTACCGAAAATGCTGAACGCCGCACGCTTGCCGATGGCCACTTCAAGCAACAGAGGAATAATGTGGGTTTCCGGCGTATGCCATTCGCCGGTCTCGCCATCCGGGTCGCCCCCGGCCGCATTGAAATAGCGCAACGCGACATAGTCGAGATCCCCGGCAGCGGCGCGATCAGCGAGCAACCATTCCAGCGCCAACTTGGTGTGACCGTAAGGATTGATCGGCGCCTTGACGGTTTGTTCGGTCAGGCTACCCAGCGCGGTTTCGCCGTAGACCGCACAACTGCTGGAAAACACGATCCGGCGCACGCCGCTGCTGACCAGCGCATCGACCAGCAGCGCGCCACCGACCACATTGTTGCGCCAGTAGCGATCCGGGTGCGTCACCGACTCGCCGACATACGCCGAACTGGCCAGATGCATGCAAGCGGTGATGTCGTAGCGCGCGACCACGTCGCGCACCCGCACCGCATCGGCCACATCGCCCAGTTCGAGCGGCCCCCACTTGACCAATTCGGCGTGACCAGTGCGCAGATCGTCATAGCTGACCGGCAGATAGCCCGCCGCCGCCAGCGCCTTGCAAACATGGCTGCCGATATAACCAGCGCCGCCGGTGACCAGTACCGCTGTTTTCATCGGCCAGCTCCTGAGTAGATTGCGTCGGTTGGTTTGCGCAGGTTGAACGCGCGCGCATTCAATCCAATGCCCGCCTTAGCCAGAGCGGCGAGCCGGCTTGCGCCGTCGACCGAGCCAGCCGAGCCAGCCGAGCACTGCCCCATCATTCGGCGAATTGCTCTTGCAGTGTGGCCAGCACGGTGCTCAAAGTGGTCTGGTCCAATGCACCCAAGCATTTGCTCAGACGCTGCTTGTCGACGGTGCAGGGCTGGTCCAACAAAATCAAGCCGCGCTGGTCGGCGTGAGTGATGCCAATCCGATAGGGGGCAGGCCGACTACCGGTGGACATCGGCGCCACGATGACAGTGCGCAAATGATCGTGCATTTCGGGCGGCGATATCACCACACAGGGACGGGTTTTCTGGATTTCGCTTCCAAGTGTCGGATCGAGCTGTACCCGCCAGATCTGGCCGCGAGCAACTGGGTTCACCAGCGCCATTCCTGATCAGCGGCGTTGGCAAACTCTGGCAGCACCAGCGCATCATCGCCAGCAGCCGCAATGCTGGCACTGGCCTCGGCCCAACCCTGACGCAGCGGACGCCCGGGCTTGCGCAAAATGATGGCGTCGTCGACCAGGGTCAGATCGACCTCATCCTCTAGCCCCAGTTGACCGAGTAACGGTCGTGGAATGATCAAGCCCAGGGAATTGCCGATCCGACGAATCGCGATACGCATGTTCTATGTCCTGATCCGGGCGCTGTAGCAACCCATTTATATCACGATGCTATTGTCACAAATCACTGTTGAATCGGGGGCAAGCCACTGCCCCCGCCCCGGTTGATCGCGGCAGGTTAGCACCCGTCCTACCCGGCCACCCGCCACAGCAGATGCTCACCCAACACCAGCAGGTCCATCCGCGTGCGTAAAAAACAATTCAGCGCCTCGATCGGTCGGCACACGATCGGCTCGTTTTCGTTGAACGAAGTATTCAACAGCATCGGCACCCCGGTGCGCCGCGCAAACGCGGCAATCAACGCGTGATAGCGCGGGCAGTGTTCGCGGGTGACGGTTTGCAAGCGGCCGCTGCCATCGACGTGAGTAACCGCCGGGATCAGCGCGCGTTTTTCGGCGCGGATCGGAAATACCTGACCCATGAATGGCACCTCGGCATCCTGCTCGAACCAGTCGGCCACCGCTTCGCGCATCACGCTCGGTGCAAACGGGCGAAACGATTCACGGCGTTTGATCTTGGCGTTGAGAATCTCCTTGATGTCGGCGCGGCGTGGGTCGGCCAGAATCGAACGCTGGCCAAGCGCGCGCGGCCCCCATTCCATCCGCCCCTGAAACCAACCGACCACACCACCGGCGACGATGCAGTCCACGACCCGCTCATCCACTGCCGCAGCATCGGCAAACCACTGCACCCGGCAGCCGGCCGCGACGATACGTGCCGACTCTGCTGCCAGCAATTCACCGATCGCACTGACACTGAACGCCGGACCGAGTTGCGCATGCAGCAACGGCTGGCAACGCGGTGCACCGAGTTGACTCGCCACTTGCAACGCGGCGCCGAGCGCGCCACCGGCGTCGTAACCGGCGGCCGCCACATACACCTCGGTGAAGCCGGTGTGGCTGAGGATCTTGCCGTTGGCCACCGAGTTTTGCGCACAGCCGCCGGCCAGCGCCAGCCGCCGCAAACCGCTGCGCTTTTGCAACTGGTCGAGCCAACCCAGATAGCATTCTTCAAACACCGCTTGCACCGAACGGGCGATGTCTTTGTGGCGCTGGCTGAGCGCCTCGTCCGGGTGCCGCGCTGGGCCCAACAGCGCCAACAGACTGGGGGCATACAACGTGTCGAAGGTCGGCACGCCCTGCTCCCACTGAAAGGCAATGCGCTCGCGTTCGTGCCGGAAATAGCGCGTATCGAGCCGGTAGCCGCCGCCCGCGTCCAGCCGCACCAATTGCCGAATGGCGGCGACATGCAGCGGTTCACCGTAGGGTGCCAGGCCCATCACTTTGTATTCGTCACCGTAATGCGGGAAGCCCAGATACTGGGTCATCGCCTGATAAAAAATACCCAGCGAATGCGGAAACCACACTTGCTGGTTGATCTGCAAATGCGCGCCGCGCCCGATCCCCCAGGCGCCGGTGGCAAAATCGCCAGCGCCGTCCACCGACACCGCCACCGCTGCGTCCCAGGGCGAAGCGAAATAGGCCGAAGCCAGGTGCGCCAAATGGTGCGGTACATGGTGTAGTTCGGCGCGCAGTGGTGCCTCCGGAAAAGCCTGACGCAACGCGTCCAACGCGTGGTGACGCCGCGTCCGGTTACGCAGCCGATCCACCATCGACGCCAGCGTCGGCGGGCGTCGCACGACCTGCCACAAGCGCCGACCCCAGGCCGCGCGCGGATCGGTGTTGACCGCCAGATGATCGACATCGGCGAGCGTAATGCCCGCCGCCTGCAGACAATAAGCGGTGGCCTGCGCCGGAAAGCCCGCCCAATGCTTGATCCGACAAAAGCGTTCTTCCTCTGCTGCCGCAATCACTTGGCCGTCGATCACCAATGCGGCGGCGGCATCGGCGTGGAAGGCGTTCAATCCGAGCACGATCATCGATCAAGATTCCTAAAAGACGCAAAACTCAAGCGCGGCATCGGCGTGGGTGGCAAAACCAGGGCACTGCACTGCGCCAGCAACATGGAAAAAACCGTCATCATCGCCGTGGTCCGCAAGGGATAGTCCAGCGCGGAGTGCGCCACCAGCAGCAGCACCGACACGAACGCCAGGCGCGCCACGAACAGCGGTTCTTGCGGCAGCGACAACAGCCGTCCACGCCAGAGTCGGGCACCCAGCCAAGCCAACCACAGCACAAACGCAGCGCATACGACGACGAACGGCCACCCCGCTTCCAGCCAGAGTTCCAACACATCGTTATGCGCGTGATTGATGATGGTGTCGTGTGGACCAGCGCCAGTCTCCGCCTCGTAGCGCGGATAGACCGAAGTGAAAGTGCCAATGCCACTGCCCAGCGGTGCCGTCGCCGCCGCTGCTACCGAAACCACGCGGGCGTATTCCCAACGGCCATCGTCGAGCGGATCTTTCTCCAGCCGCTGCAGGATGCCGAACAAGCCAAATTGCACCGTGCAAACCAGCGCAACCAACCCCATCCAGAACAACAATCGCCCGGCACGCTGACGATCCCGCAATTGCCACAGGATCGGCACGCACAACAGCAGCGCCAACATGCCAAGCACAATGCCGGCGCGTGATCGCGCCAGCGCGATGCCGAGCAGCAGCAGGATGCTGAAACCAGCCAGCGCCCAACCGCGCAACCATTGATGGATCGAGCCGCGGCGATGGCGCTGCAAAAACCACGCTGCCGCGCCGATCATTACTGGCAAACTGGCCACCAGCAACGCCGCCAAATGATTGCGGTTGGCAAACAGGCCAACCGCATCGTTCGGATTGGTCGGCAAATACGGTCGCCAGGTGCTCTGCTGGCCATCGGCCAATTGCGCCATGCCCAACAACACGCTGCCGATTGCCATCAGCAACAACACCGCCAACAGCCATAGCCGCTGGCGGAACCCCAGCCGCCACACCGCCACCCACATCGCCAGCGCCGGCAACAACGACCACAACGCCCGCTCCGCAGCCAACGGATGCACGCTCAATTGCGGCACCAGCACGGTCCCGGCCAAGTG
>PEUI01000417.1:0-820 GCA_002785585.1 Lysobacterales bacterium CG02_land_8_20_14_3_00_62_12 | reverse complement strand
CGCCACTCACGGCGATCGGCAAGCTATGCAGCAGCGGCAACATCAGCACCAGCAGCAACGGCACCCACAACAGTCGGCGCTGCCGATTACCCAGGCGCGGCAACGCCACTTGTGCCGTCAATACGCCAAGCGCCAGCGCCTGCACCCACGCATCGCCGACACTGCCGCGACTGCTACCGCCCAAGGTGATCGCGGCCAACAGCAGCAGGGCGGTCAGTAACCACCACCAAGTCGGCGCGACCGCCGCCGGTTCAGTGGTAGCAACCGCCGGTGCTGCCAAGTGACCGATCAGGGGCTGACCGTCGGTTGATTATTATTGTTGTTATCGATAATCGCATACGCCGCCGCTGCCGTCGGCAACAAGATCAGCAGCGTCGTGCGCCAGGGAAAGCCACCGCTGGCACTACCCGCACCCACCGCGCCTGCCTCAGTCGGGGCAACGTTTTGCGCCAACAAGGCGCCACCGGCACAGGTGGAAGTCTCCGGCAGCGTGATCAAAGTGTTGGGTGCGGCGTCCAGATCGCAGCCATCGTCAAAGGTGATATGGGCGCTGCCATCGGTCGCCGTCAACACGCGATCCCCCGGCTGCAATGTCATCGCCTCGCTGGCCGCCACGAACTCCGAACCTTGATTGACTTGCACATCGCCACGAATTTGCGTCAGCGTCGCTTCCGCCTGAACCGCCATCGTCGGCACCAACGACAAGGCAAACACCTTCATCCATTGCGAGCGTTTCATTGCGATCTCCTTGGCACGGGTCCAATCACTCACTTTCAGGCCGCCAAGGCTATCCCTCGGCACCGGAGCTGGCAAGCACTTG
>PEUI01000183.1 GCA_002785585.1 Lysobacterales bacterium CG02_land_8_20_14_3_00_62_12 | reverse complement strand
CGGTCCGAGCGACCAGCCGTCAGCGCGTGCGCGTCAAGCCAGGGCGTAGGCCAACTCGGCGCGCAGGTCATCGATGT
Source organism: Lysobacterales bacterium CG02_land_8_20_14_3_00_62_12 (assembly GCA_002785585.1). Lineage (GTDB taxonomy): Bacteria > Pseudomonadota > Gammaproteobacteria > Xanthomonadales > Ahniellaceae > 0-14-3-00-62-12. The sequence goes on along the minus strand of PEUI01000183.1, from coordinate 1,441 downwards.
CTTCCACGCCCACCGATAACCGCACCAGCGCATCGCTGATGCCCAGGCGTTGACGGGTTTCGATCGGCACCGAGGCGTGGGTCATGATCGCCGGATGGTTGATCAGCGACTCGACGCCGCCCAGCGACTCGGCCAGGCCGAACAGTTTGCAGCGCTCCATCATGCGCCTGGCGCGTTTCAGGCCGCCCTTCACCTCAATCGAAATCATGCCGCCGAAACCGTCCATCTGCTGTTTGGCCAGCGCGTGCTGCGGGTGCGATTTGAGGCCGGGGTAGATCACCCGATCCAACGCCGGATGTTTCTGCAACCATTTCGCCAGGTGGCCGGCATTTTCGCAATGCGCCCGCATCCGCAGGTGCAAGGTTTTCAGTCCGCGCAGGGCGAGAAAACTGTCAAACGGACTGGCGATACCACCGACCGCATTTTGCAGAAACTCCATCCGTTCGCGCAGCTCGCGGTTGTCGCCGACCACGGCAATGCCGGCGACGATATCGGAATGACCGTTCAGATATTTGGTCGCCGAATGCATCACCAGATCGGCACCAAACTCCAGCGGCCGTTGCAGCATCGGCGAGCTGAAAGTGTTGTCCACCATCAACAACAGGCCGTGCTTGCGGGCGAACTTGCCGAGTTTTTTCAGATCGACAATCTTCAGCATCGGATTGGTCGGCGTCTCCGCCCAGATCATCCGCGTGGTCGGCTTGATCGCGGCCTTCAACGCCGCCTCATCGTTCAGATCGACATAGCTGAAATCGAGCCCGGCACTGCGTCTGCGCACGCGCTCGAACAGCCGAAAGGTGCCGCCGTACATGTCGTCCATGGCGATCACGTGGGCGCCGGAGTCCAGCGTTTCCAAAATGCAGGAGGTGGCGGCGAGGCCCGATGCAAACGCAAAGCCCTTGCTGCCGCCTTCGAGCGCGGCGACGCAATCTTCGAACGCAAACCGCGTTGGATTGTGCGAACGCGTGTACTCAAAACCCTTGTGCACGCCGGGGCTTTGTTGCACATAGGTCGAGGTCGCATAGATCGGCGTCATGATCGCGCCGGTGGTTGGATCCGGTGACTGCCCGGCATGGATGGCACGGGTGCCCATGCCCAAAAGTTTCTGCGGTTTGCTCATAAAAATCCTTGTGTAGGGTGGATAAGCGCAGCGCATCCACCTGCTTCTGTGGCTCTGTGCTCTGTGCTCTGTGGCTCTGTGCTCTGTGCTCTGTGCTCTGTGCTCTGTGCTCTGTGCTCTGATAGGTGGATGCGCTGCGCTTATCCACCCTACAGAAGCTGGAGGATGCGCTGCGCTTATCCACCCTACAGAAGCTGGAGGATGCGCTGCGCTTATCCACCCTACAGAAGCTGGAGGATGCGCTGCGCTTATCCACCCTATGAAATTAAACGGCTCTTCGTGGAAACGTGTGGGTGACTGGCGTCCGGCGATTGTAGCGCA
>PEUI01000128.1:9788-31670 GCA_002785585.1 Lysobacterales bacterium CG02_land_8_20_14_3_00_62_12 | reverse complement strand
CGCCGCCCGCTTCCAGCTCGATCTCGATCCGCGTGGCGCCAGCATCCAGACTATTTTCGAGCAATTCCTTGACCACCGACGCCGGCCGCTCGATGACCTCGCCTGCCGCGATCTGGTTGATCAGCTTGTCGGAAAGTTGCTGAATGCGCACGGCTTAAGGTCCGATTGGACCGATGATTCTACGTGATGCCGACCGCTACACGCCAAATTCGCTGCCCGCAGGTGGCGGCGATCAGTACTCGCCGCAGAATTGCAGAGGGCAAAAACGCGGCGCCGCCTGCATGGTTCGTCGGATTGCTGGCCTCAACTCTGCAGCGATCAGGGCGCCGGCGGCAGTTTCAGCACGGCACCGACCCAGACATTGTCCGACGACAGTTGATTGGCCTTGCGCAACTCGGCCACGCTGACTTGGTGGCGCTGGGCAATCAGCGACAACGACTCGCCCCGAGCGACGACATGCTGGGAGGGTCGCTGCGGATTGGCCGCATACCAGGTGCCGGGCGGCGGCACCGTCGAAAAATAATCGCGGATACCTTCCACCAGAGCGCTCGCCAGACGCTGACGATGGGCAAGACTATTGAGCCGTCGCTCCTCGTTCGGGTTGCTGATGAAAGCGGTTTCCACCAGCACCGAAGGCACATCGGGCGAACGCAACACAACGAAATTGGCGCGCTGAACTTCGCGTTTATGCAAATTGCCAATAGCGGCGAGACCGCGCAACAAATTGGATGCCACTACTTCGCTGGCTTCCATGGTTGCGCTTTGCGACAAGTCCAGCAACACCGCCGCCAACACCGAATCCTTGCCGCCCAGGGAAACGCCACCGACCAGATCGGCCTGGTTTTCCTGATCGGCGAGCATGCGCGCGGCTTCGCTGGAAGCACCGCGGTTGGACAACACGAAGACCGACGATCCGCGCGCGGCACGGCTGCCAAAAGCATCGGCATGAATGGAAACGAACAGGTCCGCCTTCGCCTCGCGCGCAATCGCATGGCGGCGCGGCAACGGAATAAACAAATCGCGATCACGGATCAAAAACGCCTGCAACCCCGGCTCGGCATTGATCGCCTCGGCCACCGTTTTGGCGACCGCCAAGGTGATGTCCTTTTCGCGGGAACCCTCGGCGCCGGTGGCACCTGGGTCCTGGCCACCGTGACCCGCGTCGATCGCCACAATCACCTTGCGATCCCCACTAGGCCGGGCCTGGGCAGCGGTTTTTACCGGGGCGACCTGCAGTTGCTGATCGAACAGATCGATCACCAAACGGTGCGTGTTGTCTCCGCTCGGAGCGAGCAAAAAAGATTTGGGCGCCACCGCGTGTGCCAGGTCAAGCACGACCCGAAAATTGTTGCCCTGACGGCCCATGCGCAAATTGCGCACGACACCCACGGCATCCGGCAGATGCAGATTCGATGCCTGGGTGGCAGCGAAATCCAACACCAAACGATCCGGCGCACGCAAGGTAAAAAGTTTGTAATCCGCCGCGGTGGAAACATCAAACACCACCCGCAGGTGATCGTCGGCTTGGCGAAAACGCACCGCGCGCAAATCCGCAGACACTGCCGACCCGGTGATCAGGCCCAGCAACAGCAAAAGATATCCGTGGCGAAGGAAGGCGCGCATGGCGGGTATTGAAACCCCGCCGGGCCGCAATTGCAAGCGCTAACGAAGCATATTTCTGATTAAAATCCGTAAGCTGCTCATCTTTTCTCGGATTTACCTGATGAATGGGTCAGAGCCCCTTCATCGCCAACAACTTGCTTCAGCGCGGTCCACGCCGCCTGACCAGCCGGGCTGGTGGCAGAAATCGCCAGACTGCGGCCCGGATGGGCATGGCCTAAACGCAGTTCAAGATCCAGTGACGGCAGTCGGCCGCCTCCGCGCTCCGGCCATTCGACCAGCAGGATCGCATCGGTCGTCAGCAAATCCGCAATCCCCAGATCCTCCAGTTCGGCGGGATCGCGCAGGCGATAAAGATCCAGATGGTGCAGCTCGGCGTGCGCGCTGGCATAGGTTTCGATCAGCGTATAAGTTGGGCTCTTGACGCGGACCCCGGGCAACAACGCCTGCACCAGCGCGCGCACCAAGGTGGTCTTGCCAGTACCCAGTTCACCGACCAGGCCGATCAACAAGGGCGCCCGCACCACCCCAGCCAACTGCCGACCCAGTGTCTGGGTGGCGGCTTCGTCGGCCAAATGCAGAACCAGTGGCGCGGTGAGCGCGATCACGGATTGAGCACCGCCGGCAACGCCGCGATCAGCGCGCTCGCCAGCAGGCCGCGTTCACCATCGCGGAGGGCGGCGCGATCACCGGCGAGGGCGTGGGCCAACACGCCGATGCGCGCCGCTGACGCCGCCGCCAAACCTTGCGCCAGCAAGGCCGCAATCACCCCGGTAAGTACATCGCCCATGCCCGCACTCGCCATGCCGGGGTTGCCAAACGGACACACGCTGGTCAATCCATCCGGATCGGCGATCAAGCTGCCCGCCCCTTTAAGCACCACCGTCGCCGAAAATTGTTGGGCGATGGCCGTGCTCGCCGCAAATCGATCCGCTTCGACAGCGCGCACATCCACCTTTAACAAACGTGCCGCTTCCAGCGGATGCGGCGTCAACACCGAACCCCCCGGCAAGGGCGGAAAATCGCGATCCCGGGCCAACAGATTCAGCGCATCGGCGTCCACCACGCAGGGCTTGGCCGCGGTCAGCGCGGCCATCAGCAATGCCCGCCCCCATGGCCCCTGCCCGAGCCCGGGGCCGACGGCAATCACGTTGGCACGCGCCAGCAAAATGGCCAGGGGTGCCATCGTGTCGAGTCCGCGCACCATCAATTCCGGGCAGCGCAAAATGAATCCGCCGGCATGATCCGGGTGGGTGGCCACGCTTACGCGACCCGCACCGCTGCGCAGCGCCGCTTCGGCCGCCAGCAACGCCGCGCCCCCGATACCCTGATCGCCACCGAGGATCAGCGCATGACCGAAGCGGCCTTTGTGGGCATCGCGCGGTCGCCTGGGCAACGCCGTAGCGATTTGCAGCGGACTCAGTAGCTGGCATTGCCCTTGATCCCAATCGACTCTCGGCGCCGCTCCCAGCGCACCGGCGAGGTTTTCCAGCAAGCGCTTTCCGGCGCATTCCGGACCGACGCCGGTAAACAAACCGCGTTTCCAGGCAATCAAGCAAAGCGTCACCGTGGCGCGCACACAGGCGCCCGGTGCGGCCCCGGTGTCCGCGTTCAAACCAGACGGCAAATCAATCGCCAACACCGGGCAGCCACTGGCGTTGATGGCGGCAATCACGGCGGCACTGGCCGCGTCTGGCGCCCGATTGAAACCAATACCGAACACCGCGTCGATGACCAGATCGGGGTTCGGCAGTCGCTCCTGATCCAGCAGATCGTGGACCACGCCACCCGCCGCCAGAAACTGCTGCAGGGCTTGCTCGGCCACCGCCGCCATGGTGTTGGCGTCAGTCCGCAGCAATTGCACCTGCTTGCCGACCCGCAGCGCTTCGGTCGCCAACACCAAGCCGTCGCCGCCGTTGTTACCGCTGCCACAGAATATGCGCCAGATGCTGGCTTCCGGCCAGAGCACCCGCGCCCGCTGGCACGCCGCCCGCCCGGCCGACTGCATCAGCGCAAAGGCATCGCTAGCGCAACGCTGCATGAGCACTGCCTCCAGGGCCCGCAGCGAGGCGGCGGTATGCAGCAATGACGGTGGCTGGGAGGCATTCACCGCGCCAGTATACTGACCCATCGTGATGACTCTTTGCGACCCGCCGGCAGCCCCCGACCTGATGCACTTGCGTGCCCAGATCGACGACTGGTCGCGGGCGTTGGGGTTTCAACATTGCGGCGTCAGTAACGCGCGACTGGACCAGGACGAAGCGCACCTGCAACGCTGGCTCGACCAGGGCAGGCACGGCACCATGGACTACATGCAGCGCCATGGCAGCAAGCGCAGTCGTCCGCACGAGCTGCTGCCCGGCACGATCAGTGTGATCTCGGTGCGCATCGACTATTTGCCAGCCGCCAGCGACCGCAGTCAGCGCGTACTCGACGATCCGCAATTGGGCTACGTTTCCCGCTACGCACTCGGCCGCGACTATCACAAACTGATGCGCACACGGCTACAGCACTTGGCCAATCAGATTGCCGGCGTCATCGGGCCATTCGGCTATCGCGCCTACGTCGATAGCGCACCGGTGTTGGAAAAAGCACTGGCCCGCAACGCCGGCCTCGGCTGGATCGGCAAGCACAGCAATTTGATCAACACCAAAGCCGGTTCCTGGTTTTTTCTCGGCGAACTGTTCACCGACCTGCCGCTGGCGCCGGATCCGCCGGAAACCGGCGACTACTGCGGTAGCTGTACGCGCTGCATCAGCGCCTGCCCGACCGCCGCGATCACCGCCCCGTACCAGCTCGACGCACGGCGCTGCATCTCCTATCTGACGATCGAGCTGCACGGCGCCATTCCGGAAGATCTGCGGCCACAGATCGGCAATCGCATCTATGGCTGTGACGACTGCCAGCTGGTGTGTCCCTGGAACAAGTTCGCCAAACTCTCTGCCGAGCCGGAGTTTCGCGCCCGCCATGCATTGGACGCGTCGTCTTTGATTAGCCTGATGGGCTGGACCGAAGCCGAATTTCTGCAACGTACGGAAGGCTCGGCCATTCGCCGTATTGGCTATTGGCGCTGGCTGCGCAATGTGGCGCTGGCTTTGGGCAATGCGCCAAAGTCGTCGGCAGCGGAGCTGGCACTGACCACCTACCAGGATCACCCCGACGCCGTTTTGCGCGAGCAGGTGCGGTGGTCCTTGGCCCGGCAACAAAGCACCCGGTAGCGAGCCCGCAAAGCGCAAAAACTCACGGGCAAAAAAAACCCTCTCTGAAGGCCAGAGAGGGTGATATCGGAGTGACGATTACCTGAACAATGCGCCCTGCTCGGCGGGGATCAACCAGAAGCGATCAGAACAACCCACCAGCGCGACGGACTCTATCAGCGCAATGGCAAAAAAGCAACAACTTGTGGCGATTAGGCAACGCCTGTTGCGAAAACCCAACAGCCCCCCGGATTGGTCGCTCAATATTTCACGTTTTCCTAATTAAAACAATAGATTATCAATTAGCCTGGTAGCCCCGAGCCGAGCGGCAATCAGGCCAATCAGCGGTTCACTGGCGGTTTCTGGCAGCACCTGCAAACGGTCGGCGGAGCGAATCGCCACGTAATCGACCTGAAACCCGATTGCTTGCAGGCGCTCCGCTGCCGCCATTTCCACCAGCGCTGACGGTCGGCCCGAGGCCACCGCCGCCCGCATGGTTTCCAGTGTCCGAAAGATTTCTGCTGCGGTTTCTCGCTCGGCCGCCGAAAGATATTGATTGCGTGAGCTCAAGGCCAGGCCGGATGCCGCACGCACCGTAGCCACCCGTTGCAGCGCCACCGGCAGATGCAAGTCACTGACCAGCTGCCGAATCAATAGCCACTGCTGGTAGTCCTTTTGTCCGAACAGCGCCAAATCTGGCTGCACCAGATTCAACAACTTGGTAACCACCGTGGTCACGCCATCAAAATGTCCGGGGCGGGATTGCCCGCAGAGGATTTCGCTGAGGCCTGGCACCTGCACGTTGACCGAGGCCTGCCCGAGCGCTGCCGCCGGATACATCGTCGCTACATCCGGGCAAAACATCAGGCCGCAACCGTGCTGTTGGAGACCCTCGGCATCGGCATCCAGCGTACGCGGATAACGCGCAAAATCTTCCTTCGGTCCAAATTGGGTCGGATTGACGAACACGCTCACCACTACCTGATCGGCGCTGGCCACCGCCGCATCAACCAGGGCATAGTGTCCCGCGTGCAAATTGCCCATCGTCGGCACCAAGGCGATGTGCTGGTCGGCCTGACGCCAGCGTCGTAGCTGATCGCGTAATTCAGCAATGGTAGTAACGCGCCGCATCATCGCCGCTCAGTAGCCATGCTCGACCGCCGGAAACGATCCGCTGCGCACCGCCTGGACATAGGCCTGCACCGCGGCATCCGCCGAATCCCGGCCAGCCAGAAAATCCTTGACGAAACGAGGTCGCCGCCCGCTGTCCAAGCCGAGCAGATCGTAGCCCACCAGAATCTGACCATCGCAAGCCGCGCCGGCACCGATGCCAATCACCGGGATCGCCAGCGCCGCCGTGACCTCGGCGGCCACCGCCACCGGCACGCATTCGAGCACCAACAGACTGGCACCGGCCTGTTCCACCGCCCGTGCCGAATCGACAATCGCTCGCGCCGCCAGATCGCTGCGACCCTGCACTTTGAATCCCCCCAAGCGATGCACCGACTGCGGCGTCAATCCGAGATGACCGCACACCGGAATTTCGCGCTCGGTCAGAAACCGGATGCAGTCAAGCACGTAACCGCTGCCCTCAATCTTGACCATACTGGCCCCACCCTCGCTGAGTAAGCGTGCCGAATTGCGAAACGCCGTGTCTGGGTCAGGAGCGCTGGCAAACGGCAGATCGGCCACCAGCAACGCGCGCTGGACGCCACGCGCCGTCGCCGCGGTGTGATAGACCATCATCTCCATCGTCACCGACAGCGTGTTGCGGCGGCCCTGGATCACCATGCCGAGCGAATCACCGACCAAGATCAGGTCCACCCCGTTACGATCAAACAGCGCGCCAAAAGTGGCGTCGTAGGCGGTGGTGGCAACAATCCGGGTGCGCGCCCGCTTCATCTCCAGCAATGCGGGGAGGGTCAGTGCCGGCAACTTCGGCGGCATACCGGATGTAACCATGACGCAATTCTCCAGGTAGGCGCAAACGCTAAACTCAGGCGTCCAGCGTCGGCAATAAATCAGGGGCGTGCAGTCTTACCACATCAGCGTGCGCAAGCTTGCTCAAATGTTCGCGCCATTGCGCCGCCGGCAATTGCTTGAATGTCGAGGCCAAGTCCAACAACGGCACCAACACGAAAGCGCGCTCCGAAATCCGTGGATGCGGCAACGTCAACGCGGTCGCGTCAAGTCGGCGCTCGCCGAAGCTGAGTATGTCCAGATCGAGCGTGCGCGGACCGTAGCGACGGCCCGTGCGAACCCGGCCCATGGAAAGCTCCAGCGCCAGCAGTTGCTTGAGCAATGCCCGTGGCGAGCAAGCGACCGCAAAAGCCGCTACCGCGTTAAGAAAATCCGCTTGGTCCAAATCCCCCCAGGGGGCCGTGCGATAGATCGGCGAGCACCGCAACATCCGGCAACCGGGGATAAGTTCCAGTTGCCGCAGTGCGCCTTGCAACTGCGCCAGTGGATCCCCCAAGTTTGCCCCCAAACCAATCAGCACCAACTCGGTGGCGGCGGCTGACTCAACCGGCATCGTGATCGCCGGCACCGGCGGTCTGATTGGCGTCCAGCCTGGGCTTGCGACGTCGGCGTCGGCGCTTTTTCGGTGGTGAGAGCGCTTCACCGTCCGCTGCGGTGGGCAAATCGCCCAACGTCGATGCAGAGGCCGCCGCCTCGCCGCTGGCCAAACTCAGCCAGAACGCCAGCGTTGGCTGCAGCGTTGGATCGGCGTGCGCGCGCAGTGCCAGAAAATCAAACGCGGCGCGAAAACGCGGGTGTGCAAGCAAGCGACCGACGCGCTTTTTCTGGCGGGTTTCAAAGCGCGACTGCAAACTCCAGATTTCCTGCATCGGCAGAGAAAACCGCTTCGGCAACGCAATCCGCGAAGTTTGCTCAGAAACCACCGAATGGATGGCGTCATCCCACGGGTCTTCGGCACCGCGCTGCTGGTTGCGCGCTGCCATCACCTTTACCGCTGGCCAGAGCAATGCCGCAAACAGAAACGCCGGCGTCACTGGCTTGTCGTCAGCAATGCGCTGGTCGGTGCTGGTCAGTGCCGTCTCCAGCAACACCAGGTCGGCCGGGTCCGCGCGCAAAGCCAAGGCAGTTTCCGGAAACAACACCTCGAACAATCGCAACTGCCAGAGCTGGCGAAAACTGGCCAGCGCGTAACCGGCCATGAACATCTTCAGGCACTCGTCGAACAGGCGCGCGGCCGGGGCGGCGTTCAGCAAATCCTTGAGTTGGCTGATCGCCGAAACGATGGCCGGATCAATGCTAAACCCGAGCTTGGCGGCGAATCGCGCGGTCCGCAACATCCGCACCGGGTCTTCGCGCAGTCGTCGCGTCGGCTCGCCAATCAAGCGCAAAACGCGATCGCGAACGTCCTGGAAACCGCCCACGTAGTCACGCACCGAGTAGTCATCGATCGCGTAGTAGAGCGCGTTGACGGTGAAATCCCGTCGCACCGCGTCTTCTTCGATGGTGCCGTAGACGTTGTCGCGAACAATCCGGCCATCCACCAATTCGCGCGCCCCGGAACCATCGTCTTCGATCCCACGAAAGGTGGCGACTTCGATGATCTCCGCACCGTAATGAACGTGGGCGAGACGAAAGCGCCGACCAATCAACCGGCAATTGCGAAACAGATGTTTGACTTGCTCCGGATGGGCATTGGTGGCGACATCAAAATCCTTCGGCAGACCTTGCAACAGCAGGTCGCGCACCGCGCCACCGACCAGATACGCAGTAAAACCGGCGTCGCGCAATTTGTACAACACCCGGAGCGCGTTTGGGCTGATGTGCTTGCGGGAAATACAATGGCCATCGCGGGCGATGACTTGCAGGTTGATCGCCACCGCATCGACCTTCGCCGACGCCTGCGTTCCAGGCGCGTTGGCGGGTGAGGTCGCTGGCTTGCGACCAAAGGCGCGGTCAAACAATTTTTTGAGCATGCGGAAAAAGTTCTCGTGGGGGTTCCGACACAGTGGGCGCGAAGGCTTGAGGCCCCTTGTCGATGATAAACGAATTGCTATACTACGATGCTTGGCTCTCCGGCCTCAAGCCACGCTCCCATCGTCTAGCGGTCCAGGACGTCGCCCTCTCACGGCGAAAACAGGGGTTCAATTCCCCTTGGGAGTACCACCTCGGTTGCCAGTACAAATACCAGTACAAAATCATGCCATTCGTCGTCACCGAAAACTGCATCAAGTGCAAGTACAAGGATTGTGTTGAGGTCTGTCCGGTCGACTGCTTCCACGAAGGCCCCAACTTTTTGGTGATCGATCCCGACGAGTGCATCGATTGCACGCTATGCGAACCCGAGTGCCCGGCCAAAGCGATTTACCCGGAAGACGATGTCCCCGCCGGACAGGAGTCTTTCATTGCCTTGAATGCCGAACTGACCAAGATCTGGCCAGTGATTACGGTGCGCGGCGAACCGCCCGCAGATGCCGCCGATTGGGACGGTGTGGCGAACAAGTTGCCACTGCTGGAACGTTGAACACACCGGCGTTCATTGCATTTGCGGACCACGACAACGGCGCCGCCGATAGTGGCTATCAGCACCGTTGATCTTGGCGATCCTGGGCAATCAATCAACCACCCGCTCGCGAATTGCCGCAAGAATTTTCTTGCTGGCCGCATCATCGACCGGGTTGCCGGACGGATCTTCGACCAACACCCGCGACTTGGCACCATCGGCCACCACCACAGTGACACGATCAAAGGAATTGCGATCGGTGCGGTCTTTGCGAAGCTTTCGCTTCTTGGTGGTTTCGACCAGTACCTTGATCGCAATCCGCCGCGCGCCTTCATCAATGGCCCCCAAAGTGCCGATCTGTGCCTGCTCCAACGCTTCGCGTACACGCTGAAATGCCAGCGCAGGCTCCGCATCGATAAACAATTTTTCGGTGATGTCATCTGCCGTCGGCTTGATGTCGCTGACCGGCTGGTCACTGATCGATTGCTTCGGCGACGGCCCTTCGGCGATCTGCATGGCGTCGCGACGCAACGGTGAACTGAGATCTGGCGGCACCTGCAACGATTTGCCGCGCTCGCTATCCAGATAGATTTCGTGCTTGCTCTTGCCAAACAATCCACAGCCCGAGCACATCAAAACCGATACCACCAGCAACCACGGTGCATTTTTCAAATAATTCATTGTCGATGAGTTCCTGTCAGACGATGGCGTCCAGTCTGCTTTCCAGTAGCTGAACCTCGGCGAGACATTGCGCCAGCCCGGCATGGTAGCGGTTGTTGAGTGCTTGCAGTGGCAGCCTCAGCACGTTGTCGATTCGGCCCAGACGATGCAGTAACCACTTCGCCGGGATCGGATTGGATTCCACCGACAAGGCTCGATATAGCGGCTGCAAACCCTGATCCAATGTCTCGGCATTGGGTCCGGGTGACGCCACCGCCAATGCGCACAAACGGGCAAATGTTTTTGGCACGACGTTGGCCGCCACCGAAATGGTCCCGACCGCACCGTCGCGCATGGCCTGCAGGGCACTGCCATCGTCACCACAAAACACCGCAAAATCGGCCGACGCCAAGGTCAACAATTCGCGCCTGCGGGCGGGATCGGTGACGGCTTCTTTGATGCCGATAATTGCTGGGTGCGCGGAGAGTTCGGCGACCGTGGCTGGCAACAAATCACATCCGGTGCGTCCCGGGACGTTGTAGAGCAATACCGGCAGACCACCGTCATCCGCGAGCAACCGGTAGTGCGCCAGCAGGCCAGCCTGCGTCGGCCGCACGTAGTAGGGAGTTACCGCCAGTAGCGCGTTGGCGCCGATGGCCGCGGCACGCCGCGCCAGCCGCAGCGACTTCGCTGTCGCTGGCGAACCCACCCCAGCGATCACCGGAATGCGCCCAGCGCTGCGTGCAACGGCGGTTTCCAGCAGCAAGGCATATTCGTCATCGGTGAGCAAAGCCGCTTCACCGGTGGAGCCCGCCAACACCAGCGCATTGGTCCCCGAATCGACGTGCCAGTCGATCAGTCGCTGCAAATTGGCGATGTCGATGCCGCCGTCTGCATCGAAGGGCGTGACCAGAGCACAGATGCTGCCGTGTAGTTGCATGACGGGTTCGCTGGAAGGAGCAACGCATGTTACTTGCGGCCTCTGGCAGCGACAAGTATTCTGCCCGCACAGCGGACCTTGGGCCGCATCGGGACAATGCTTCGTGGCAAGACCGCCTGCAAACGAAAACTACATTCTGGTAACGGCGGTCGCCGCGCTTGACAAATCCCCGTTGATGCCGCTCACCAAACGCATCAGCGAGTGCGGTTGCACCTTGGTCGACGCCCGCCACGTTTCACTTGGCGCGCATATCAGTCTGGCGATGCTGGCCATGGGTTCGTGGGATGCGGTCGCCAAGCTGGAAGCTTCTGCCAGCCGCTTCGAGCGCGACGAAGGCATCAAGCTCGGTTTGCAGCGAACCCTGGCCAAGCCCGGTCCTACCGATTTGTTGCCGTACACGATCGAAGTCGTCGCTGCCGACAAACCCGGCATTGTGTTTCAGTTGGCAGAGTTTTTCTCGCAGCAAGGCATCCTCATCGACAGTCTCTCGTGCAGTCGTTTCCGCGCCATGCAAACCGGAGCCGAGATGTTCACCGCACAAATCAATGTCGGCATTCCGGCAAAGACGCACATCGCTACGTTGCGCGACGATTTTCTGGAGTTCTGCGACGCCTTGAACCTGGACGCCATCATGGACCCGGTGAAGTTTTGAAGAAGACCAGCGTGACTCATCTGCTGCCGTCCGGGCCAAACCCGAGCCGGCCTCAAGGCGCGGTGTCTATTCCATTGTTGTTCTCCTTAAACCACTGCGTAGCCGAGGTAATCCGTCGTGATGGCAGACAAGAAATGCATTTACGTACTCGACACCAATGTCTTGATGCACGACCCGACCGCCATCTATCGATTCGAAGAACACGACGTATTCCTGCCGATGACGGTGCTGGAAGAACTCGACGCCGGCAAAAAGGGCACCTCGGAGGTCGCCCGCAATGCCCGTCAAGTCAGCCGTTTCATCAACGAGCTGATTGAGACCCACGGCAGCAGCAACATCGAACACGGTCTGAAGCTGTTGCGTCCGAAAGAATTGCAGTTGCGCAAAAACGGCCAAATCGGTCGCTTGTTGTTTCAAACCAGTGCGCAAATGCCCAAAGGCACGCAGCTGAAGGTGATGCCCGACAATCAGATTCTGGCCTCGATCCTGGTACTGCGCGAGCAAAACCCGGATCGCAACGTGGTGCTGGTGTCCAAAGACATCAACCTACGGATCAAGGCCAGCATTTTCGGTGTCACCGCCGAAGACTACGAAAATGACCGTGCGCTGGATGACTTCAGTCTGCTGTACACCGGCCTCGACGAGCTGCCCGCCGATTTTTGGGCAAAGCACAGCCGCAATCTGCGCTCCTGGTCAGATCGCGGCCACAGCAATTACGAAGTTCGACCGCGCAAAGGCGAGGACTGGCAACCCAATCAGTTTCTTTATCTGCCGGGCGATGACGAGCTGGAACTGCGCGTCGTTTCGGTGGCCAATGAAGTTGCCACGTTGCAAGTGGTCGAAGACTATAGCGGTGGCAATCACTCGGTCTGGGGTGTGCATGCGCGCAACCGGGAACAAAACTTTGCGCTGAACGCATTGATGGATCCGGAAATAGATTTCGTCACCCTGCTCGGTACCGCCGGTACCGGCAAGACCCTGCTGGCGTTGGCCGCAGGGCTGGCGCAAGTGATGGACCAGCAACGCTATCGCGAGATTATCGTGACCCGGGCCACGGTGTCGGTAGGCGAGGACATTGGCTTCCTGCCGGGCACCGAAGAAGAAAAAATGACGCCGTGGATGGGCGCCTTCACCGACAATCTGGAAGTGCTTTCAGAACCCCAGGACGGTGGCTCCTGGGGCCGCGCCGCGACCAATGATTTACTCGCTTCGCGCATCAAGATTCGATCCATGAACTTTATGCGGGGTCGAACGTTTCTTGGTCGCTACGTAATCATCGACGAGGCGCAGAACCTGTCGCCCAAACAAATGAAGACCCTGCTGACCCGCGCTGGTCCCGGCACCAAGATGATCTGTCTGGGCAATGTCGAACAGATCGACACCCCCTACCTGACGGAAACCACTTCCGGTTTGACTTATGCCGTGGATCGTTTCAAGCACTGGCAGCACAGCGCCCACATCACCCTGCGCCGCGGTGAACGCTCGCGCCTGGCGCACTTTGCGTCCGAGAACCTATGACGCACCGAGCGGTGGCCAGTGCTCAGCCTTGACACCACCCGTCGACCGGCATCGCATCGAGGCCTGATTGCAGGCAAAAAAAGGGCTCCAAACGGAGCCCCAAGTGTATTCATGCCCTGAAACCATACCCAAAACCGGAACCGCCAGAAGCGAAACCGCCAGAAGCGAAACCGCCAGAAGCGAAACCGCCAGAAGCGAAACCGCTAGAACTGAAACCGCCAACTCGCTTCACCCTCGATCTGTGAGCTGCTATCCAAACGATTGCCCAGGCCGGAGACGTTGCCTAGATAGATCTCTGCTGGCGCGTAACTCGCGGCCAAACGCAGCCGACCCAAGCGCTGGAAGTCGTGCTCCAGGCCCAGCGCCAGATTCAAATCGGTGGCGCCATTGGCGAGGGCATCGCGCAACAACCCGGAGGTTGGATTCGGCTGTTGCTGGGTGCTGTAGCGCAAGTTCAGTCGGTCGAACTTGCCAAGTTGCACGCCGACGTCAGCAACCAGCACATCCAAATCGTTCCACTTGAACTCTGGTGAGGAACCATCATTCAGCAGTGACAGGAACCGGATTGGCAGCGAGGCGCTGGAGAATGGCGTCAGGTCGCTATAGAACACCCGCTGCGCCGAAACGGCCAGATCCAGACCCGGCGTTGGCTGCCAAAGCGCCGTCAGGCTGGCCTGGCCAGGAATATCAAAATCCCCCGGATCGGCAAACACGCCGCGATAGCTTTGGAAGGCATCCATGCTGACCCGCGACTGCACCGAGGTGCCCCAACTGAACGTGGAAGTCAGCGCCTGCTGATAACCGACGCGAACACCGGTACCCACCGATGCCTCATTGGCGACTTGCTGGGCCCGCGTGTAATCACTAATGGTTTCCGTGCCCAGACCAAAGGAAGCGAATTGCTGACGCACCAAAACCACCGCGGCAGTGACACTGGAGCGTGCGTCCAAAGGACGTTCGATGCCCGTGGTCAACTGGTTGCGCAACAGGCCAAAACGCGCCGATCCGGAATCGTCAAGCGCACCGAAGGTGGAAGTGGTGGCTGGCGAATCCGTCGCCAAAGCAGAGACCAGTTCGAACCGCAACGGGGTCTTGTCGGCCGACAAACCGAAATTCATGGTGTGGCTTGGGGTGGCCACCGCCAAACTGCGTTGCACCACCGAAGGCAACACGATGGGAGCCTTGTCAGCCCATTCGAACTCCGGCTGCATCGCGCTGCGGGCGTAGGCGCGCCACTGATCCATGACACCGGTTTCCGCCAACACCGACGCGCTCACAGAGACACCAACCGTGAGGACGGCGAGACTCAAAAATCGCGTACTGGTAGTAGTTTGCGGCATTGGCGACAGGCAGGTTGTTGTGCGAAGGCCACATCGTCGCAAAAAAACAACAGCTCGTCAAATCTTTTTTGGTGCCTTTTTGGGTGCTTTGGTCAGCGACCGATGTTTGCTGCCGGCCCGCTGGCTACCGTATCGACCCGCCGACGCCGGACTGCCAGACTGGCGTACCGGCCGTCGATCAGACCCATGACCTACCCGAATGCCATCTCCAAGCCAGCCGCAAGCCCGACGATTCTGCTGATCGGCGGCTCGGATTCCAGCGGTGGGGCTGGATTGCAGGCCGATCTGCGGGTACTTTCGAGCTATCAACTGGCGGGCGCCTGCGTCGTTACCGCCGCCACCGCACAGAATACCGGCACGCTGGTGGCCGTGCAGCCGCTGAGTGCCAAACAGGTGTTAACGCAACTCGACGCCGTACTGGACGACCTCACCATCCACGCCGTCAAGGTCGGCATGCTGGCCAGTCCCGCCATCGTCCGCGCCGTCGCTGGGCGCTTGCGCCAGCTTCGGGTGCCGATCGTGCTCGACCCGGTGCTCACGGCTTCGGTGGGCGGCGCCTTGCTGGCACCGGCAGCTCGGCAACTGATGTTGGACCATTTACTGCCATTGGCCACCGTCTTCACCCCCAATCTGCCCGAAGTAGGGACCTTGCTTGGCCTACCGGTCAGTTCACTCAGCCAACGCCGAACCGCACTGCGGTGCCTCACCGATCTGGGCGGTCATTGGGTGCTGATCAAGGGCGGTCACGGCACCGGCAAGCGCTTGCTGGATTTGTTTGGCACCCGAAGCCAGACATTTCAATTGACGGCGACGCGGTTGCCGATCGCAACCCACGGCACCGGTTGCACCTATGCCAGCGCTATCGCCGCCGAACTGGCCCTGGGTAGCACGCCACAGCACGCCATCGCCTGCGGCCATGCCTATCTGCAAGCCGCCCTGCGGCAGCCGCTCATCCTGGGAAAGCCCGCCGTGTATTGTCCTGGATTCCCGGTCGCGATCAACGCCGAATCCCGCCACTGGCGCGGCTTGAATGCGGTCTGAAGCGCACCGCTTGCACCGACCCCGCAAACCAAGCAGGCATCGAAAAATATCGGTACATTGTCCACCCCCATCCGCCAGGATTGTTTACGATGCGCGCCACCTTCCCGTTCGCACTGATCGCCGTATTGGCCACTGCCAGCAGCTCGGCCAGTGAATTGCCCAAGTTTCACCAGCTGAGCAGCAACCCAGCGGCGCCGATGACCAAACCGCTCGCCGCCAGCCCGGTCGCCGCGCCGGTCAAAACCGTGCTGACCGCCACGCTCCATGCCGATGGCAAGGTCATCACCCAATGCCGAACCGAACACGATCACGCCATCGATCGGCCGTCGCGTTTGGAGCAAAAGCAATGATCTCGCGCTCCTTGCACCCCGGCGAAATTCAATCACCGCTAACGCGCTCAACACGGAGCAGATCGATGCAAAACCACGCCAATTCGTTATTTTTTGCCCTGATGATGATCGGACCGTCACCCATCGTGCTGGCCGATGACGTCCATGCCGATACTCAGTCGGGCGCCGCGACCGCGCAAGCGGGTATGCGGGCCTACGTTGATCCAGCCACTGGCAAACTGGTATCGCAACCGGTGACCGCTGAGCAAAAGCGGCAAGCCACCACCGTTGACCCCGCCTTCAGCCAGGATTCCAGCGATCTGCGTGTCGTGCAGATGCCCGATGGTTCGACGATGATGGATTTGCAAGGGCGCTTTCAGCAGGCCACCGTCGTCGCCAAACAGTCGGATGGCAGTCTGAGCACCTACTGCAACGATGCCGATCATTTGACCCTCGGCACGCATCGCCATGAGCCAGCCACCAGCACCGTTGATCGCCAGCCTGTCACCAGCCCCGAAGAACGCTAAGGAACGCGCCAATGAAATTTCTGCGACCTATTTTCCTCAGCGTTTTCGCCTGTCTATTCTCGCCATTGGCGGCGGCCGCCACCATCACCGTGATCAACACCAATGGCCCCGGCGAAGGCTTTAACGATCCCACGGTGGTCCCGGCTTTGCCGAGCAATCCATTTACCACGCTGGGCGCTCAGCGCCTGCATGTTCTCCAAACAGCCGCCAATCAATGGGGTACGCGCTTGCTTAGCGCGATCGAGATTCGCGTCCAGGTTTCCTTCGATGCTTTGAGTTGTTCCGGCACCACCGCTGTGCTCGGTTCGGCCGGCGCGCTCACCGTCCATGCCAATTTTGCCAATGCGCCGGTAGCCAACGTCTGGTACAACTCCGCATTAGCCAGTTCACTAGCCGGTAGCGACCTCAACGGCGGCAGCAACGACATCGACGCGCAGTTCAACGTCGCTATCGATAACGGCACCTGCCTGGACGGCACCGCCGGTTGGTATTACGCCACCTTGGCTTCGGATGCCGCGCCAACAGGACGTATCCCGCTGATGCCGGTGGTGCTCCACGAGCTTGCCCATGGTCTCGGTTTCCAGACTTTTACCGATAGTGATAGCGGTGCTTTCAGTGGCGGCACACCGTCGATCTGGGACACCTTTCTGGCCGACGCCGTCACCGGTACCACCTGGATCAACATGGCTTCCAACGCCGCACGCCGCGCCTCCGCGATCAGCGATCCCAACCTGATCTGGAAGGGCCCGAACGTGACCGCCGACAAGACCAACTTCGTCTCGCTGGCACCGGCGCTGGTCGTCACTGCGCCAGCCGCCATCACCGGCGAAAAAACCGTTTCCACGGCCATTTTTGGACCCGCAGTGACGCCGCCCGGGATTTCTGGTGAGGTACTGGCCGCAACCGATGCAAGCGGTGTCAGCCTGCTGGATGGCTGTGAACCTTTGACCAGCAATGTCAGCGGCAAGATCGCGTTGCTGCTGCGCGGCAACTGCAATTTCACCGTCAAAGTGAAGAATGCACAGGATGCCGGAGCGATTGCCGCCATCATCGACAACAACGTCGCCACTGGCATGCCCGGCATGGGCGGCGAAGATGCCAGCGTGACGATTGCTTCTTATGGCATCAGCCAGGCCGATGGCAACGCGCTGCGGGCGCAACTGGCCATACCCACCATCGTCAATGCCACTTTGGGTTTCGGCGCGCAGCTCGCTGGCACTCAAATCAGCGGCGGCACCAGCTATGTCCGCATGTACGCCCCCAATCCAGAGGAGCCCGGTTCATCGGTATCGCATTGGAGTGTGGACGCCTTTCCCAACCTGCTGATGGAGCCTGCGATCAGCAGCAACTTGTTCAGCGACACCGATCTCACCCTCGCGCTATTCAAGGACATCGGTTGGCGCGTCAACGCGCCGACCAGCATCGGTCTGCAATCCGGCGTGGCGCAAAGTTTCAGTATTCCGGCCGGCGCTTACACCAGTTCTTTTTACGTCGATGTCAGTGAAAGCGATCAGACATTGCGCATTGATCTGGACAGCACCACGGCCACCGCCGATGTCGATTTGTACCTGCGTTATGGCACACCGTTCCCGGATACCTTCGGCGATGGCCGTGCGCTCACGCCCAACTACATCAACGAGCTCGGGCAATACCGCTCGATCAGCAGCACCAATGACGAATGGCTGGTGGTCAGCAAGTCCAGTGTCCAGCCATTGCGTGCCGGACGCTGGTACCTGCTGGCAATCAATTACGGCACGGTCGATGCTGCCAGCAGCCTGCTCGCAACGCGATTGCAAACTGTCGCCCCGGCAGCCGCGTTTTCGGTCAATTTCAACGCCACCGGCAGCGCTGACAGTCCCTGCAGCACCACGGAATGGAACGACCCTGCCATCGTCAGCGCCAGCGGCGGCAATCCCGGCACGACCCGTGGCGCACAGCGCCGCAATGCCATGCTCAGGGCTGCCGAACTGTTGGCCACGCAATTGCAGAGCCCGGTTCCAGTCATCATCGACGCCTGCTGGGACAATCTTGGCACCGGCAACAGCATCACCCTGGCCCAGGCCGGACCCCGCTTTGCCTTCCGCGATGACGATCTACCAGATGTCTTCCCCGGTGGCGAATCGCCCAATGAGTTTGCGTTCCTGGCGCAGAAATACACCTGGTATGCCGGCACCCCGGCAGCGCGCCTGGCCGGTACTTCGCTGTGCCGGATGGGTTTTCTCTCCTGCGCCACGGCAGACCTTCGTGCCACTTTCAACAACCAGGTCGATAGCGCCGCGGCGCTGGGTAGCAGAAGCTTTTATTACGGCTTCAATGCCCCCCCCGCAGGCAATCAGGACGTGGACTTCCTGACCGTGGCGATGCATGAGATCACCCACGGGCTCGGCTTTGTCAGTTTTGTCGACATCGATGGTTCGGATGGGCCCGCCGGATCCGAGTTCAATGGTTATGACGACATTTATTCGGCCAATGTCACCTGGATCGACAACGGCGCCGTGCGCCCGTTCAATCTATTGAGTGATGCCGGACGGGTTCAGGCGATCACCTCCAACATCAATCTGCGTTGGAGCGGCGTGTCCGCGATCACCTCCAGTTTTAACCCAAGCAATAGCTTGCCGGTGCCAGATAGCCTGCCACGACTGTACGCTCCGCTGACGGTCGAAGGCGGCTCCACCTTGTCGCATTTCGAGCCCTCTCATCATCCGCAGGAAATGATGAAGCCGAGCATCACCGGGCCGCAGCGCGACATGCGGCTGGGCCGCGCCATCCTCGACGGCATCGGCTGGAGCAACCTGGCGAGCCCGTTGCCGCCGGATCCACGGCCACCGGGCGGGTTTTACTACGACCCGCAGCACACCGGTCACGGCATCGAGTTTTCGCCGGCAACGGCAGACAGTGATGTCTACATTCTGCTGTTTTACAGCTACGACAGCGGCAACAATCCCGAGTGGTTTCTGGCAGCCGGACGCTTCGTCGACGGCAGTTTTGTGCCCGAGCCGGATCGCTTTGGCCACAGCCTGCAGCGCTATACCTACGACAACAACCGCACGCCACGGGCGCAAATCGATCCCGGTTTCGATGGCCAGGTGCGGCTCGATTTCGTACAAGCCAAAAACGCCCCGGCCTGCGCCAACGCCCAGGCATTTGACGGCGCGCTGGCGGTAATGACCTTCACCCTGGGGGGGGATCGCAACCAGCAATGGTGCATGCAGGAACTGGTACCACGCTCAATCCGCCCGAGTAACGACCGTACCGGCACTTGGTACGCCGGCAGCCAGGACAGCGGCTGGGGCACCTCACTGGGATCCATCCCCGGCGCCAGCGCCGACAACGGTGGCCTGTTCGGAATCCTTTATTACTACGACGGCCAGGGCAAGCCACGCTGGGCGATTTCCGCCACCGGCGATCTGCAATCCGGCGCGACCCTGCCGTTGCTCAGTCGCAGCGGCTATTGCCGAAGCTGTGCCATACCACCTTCTTTCCCCGAGGGTCGCGACACCACGATCGGCAGCATCGGCTACGCGCTGGCCTTGGCCGGTAGCCCGGGCAGCACACTGTCATATTCGGCGTCGTGGCCAGGACCCGAGGCCGGCAACTTTGCGCGGACCAACTCACCGCTGCTGTTGTTATCGATTCCGGTGGCCGACCAGCACCCACGCTAATGGCACCTTGCTGGCGTTGATGGAACCGGCCGAACGGCCGGTTCCATCGGTGCTCACCGCCACCCCTTTCGGGCGCCGCCAGCCCACCCGCAGACTCAACTCGCCGACGATTGCTGAGACTCAAGCTGATCGAGAAAATCCACCGCGCGCCGCAGATGCGGAATCACGATCGATCCGCCCACCACCAGACCGACGCTGAACACCTCGAAAAATGCTTCGCGGCTGACGCCGACTTGATGGCACTGCTGGACGTGGTAGCTGATGCAGTCGTCACAACGCAGCACCATCGAGGCCACCAGTCCAAGCATTTCCTTGGTTTTCTGGTCGAGTACGCCAGGTTTGTAGGTTTGCGTATCCAAGGCGAAAAATCGCCGCACCACCTGGTTGTCTTCGGCCAGGATGCGTTCGTTCATCCGGCTACGAAACTCAGCGAACGGCTGGGTCGAGTGGGTCATTCACTATCTCCTTGAAGATTCTGGGCAGGCATCGCAACCGGCCGCATCCGGCGGCTGCGGTAGCGCGCCTGGTGGGTTTCAAGCCTTGAGCAAAGCCTCCACGCCACCACTGCGATCGAGCGCCACCAGATCGTCATAACCACCCACATGATGGCCGTTGATGAAAATCTGCGGCACCGTGCGCCGATGGGTCTTCGCGATCATCTCGTCGCGAAGCGCCGGGTCTGTGTCCACCCGGAGCTCGCTGACAGCGAGCTGCTTGCGCGCCAAAAAAGCCTTGGCGGCGGTGCAATACGGACAGATGGCGGTGGTGTACATCACAACTTCATTCATCGCGGTTCCTCGTCGTCAATAGCAAGTGGGGTTTTTCAAATACACGATATCGGTTTGGGCAGCCCAGCGTAGCGACAAGCCTGCCGCGCTGGCCCATCCGGAAACAGCCGGTAAAGATAGCGACTGGAGGCTTTATCGGGGCCAAACCGGGCGCCAATTTCACGCAGCAACAGCCGCATCGGCGGCGCCAACGCGAATTGTTCGAAGTACTCGCGCAGAAAATGGATCACTTCCCAGTGGTCAGCCGTCAGCATGATGCCGTCCTGACGCGCCAATGACTCGGCCAACGCTGGCTGCCACTGACTGGCGTCGAGCAGATAGCCGCGCGCATCCAACGCCACCGGCTGATCGGCAACCGGCTGATCGGCACGATCCGCCATCAGCCGCCACTCCAGGTCACTGACCGTTGGCAGCGCTCGCTCAATTCGACCCAGTGCGCGTCGTCGATCCGCTGGATGCGCGGATGCAACTGCCGCGCCCCCAGTCCGCGGGTTTCCAGATCGCGGCTAAGCACATGCACGGCCACGGCGCCATCGATGCCCTCCCACAACAACAGGGCTGCGGTTTCCGCCAATGCCAGCCATACCGCTTCTTGCATCAGCAACAGCGCATCACCGGGCCGACACAGCGCCGACAAGGTCGTCGGCAGGGCAAATCCGCGATGTCCAGTCAGTTGATGCAAGGTGGTGGTTTCAGCAGCAATGGACATGCCCAAAACCCTTGATAAATTGGCCCAATGCCGCCGTTTCCAGACGCGCAACCGGCAAACCGGTATCAGTGATGCCGCGCCGCCGCAAACAGGCGGCGCTCGCCACCATCGCGGCTGCACCATGGTGCGGCAAGGCATGCAAACCACGCACCACCTCGGCCAAGCCCGAGGGACCGGGATTTTGTCCAGGCACCAGCAATTGCACGCCATCTTCGACAAACAACACGCCGAGTGGATGATCGAACGCCAGCAAGGCCAACGCCAACTCCAGACCATCGCGGGTGCGGCCACCGCGCCAAGGCGCCGAGGCAAACATGACCAGCACCGGTTTCACGCGGAAAAACTCACAATTCGGTCCATTTCGAACAACGCATCGGCCCACTGGCCCAGACTGCCCAATTTCACCGCGGCCTGCGGAT
>PEUI01000128.1:9485-9782 GCA_002785585.1 Lysobacterales bacterium CG02_land_8_20_14_3_00_62_12 | reverse complement strand
GGAGCCCCAGGCGTTCGGCGGCCGCTTGGCAGGCCAGCAACGGGAACCCATGTTGCGCCGCCAACGCCGCCAAACCGTCCAGCGCCCGGATCGCCGAGGGCTGCGGTTGCGTCAAACCGAGGGCCGCGTCCCCATAGAAAAAAACCTGGCGAATCTGGTGGCCGCGAGCCAGCGCCGCCGCGGCGAATCGCCAGGCACTGACCAGGGCTTCGCCATGCACCGCCGAATCGATGATGAACAGTCCATATTTCATCGCATAACACCCATTGAACGTTCGCCTACGCTAGCCTGTCGGTT
>PEUI01000128.1:2276-9450 GCA_002785585.1 Lysobacterales bacterium CG02_land_8_20_14_3_00_62_12 | reverse complement strand
GTTCGAGTCCTGCCGGTTTGAATCGACAGGCAACCGGCCCAATCTGGAAATGGCAGCTTGGCAATCCGGTTGTCGTGAATGCATCGATCACTGGCAGCGGTCACTACATTCACCGCAGCAACGCCGAAGCCAAGCGCTGTCAAAGATCTGCAATGGGAGTACCCCCGTGTCCAAACTGATTTTCCTCTGCATTATAGGCCTCGGCAGCGGTGCTGCCTGGTCCCAGGACATTGCTCTGCCGGATATTGGCGCGTCCGCCGACCGGCTGATTTCTCCGGAACAGGAGCGCCGCATCGGCGTCGGCATGATGCGCGAGTTCCGGGCCCACGACCTGGTGCTGGAAGATCCCCTGGTCAACGACTACCTGCGCGGGCTCGGCTATCGATTGGTCGCCCAAAGCGAACGTCAAGACGATAACTTCACGTTTTTCATGGTGCGCTCGGACGACATCAATGCCTTCGCCGCGCCCGGTGGCTACGTCGCCGTGAACGTCGGCCTGCTGCACACCGCCGAGACCGAAAGCGAAGTCGCCGCCGTCCTCGGCCACGAAATCGCCCACGTCTCGCAACGCCATTTGGTGCGTGCGGTGGAATCCATGCAGAAGGTCTCGTTGCCAATTCTGCTTGGCATGGTCGGCGCCGCCATCGCCGCGCAGAGCGCCGGTAATGGCGACGGCACCCAAGCGGCGTTGATCAGCGGACTCGGGCTGATGCAACAGAAATCGATCAATTTCACCCGCGACAACGAATATGAAGCCGACCGAATCGGTATCCATACGCTGTACCGCGCCGGTTTTGATCCCGACGCCATGGCCGGTTTCTTTTCCCGCATGCGCGGCGCCACCCGCGTGCAGGGCCGCGAGCAACCGGAGTTTCTGCGCACCCATCCGGTCACCGCTTCCCGCGTCAGTGAAGCCAAGAATCGCGCCAGCGCCATTCGCCAACAACCGCTGCCGGTCGCCATCCAGCCCCAGGCCAACGAACGCCAGTTCCAGTTGATTCGCGAACGCGCCCATGTGCTCAACGCGCTGCGCCCGAACGAGCTGGTTGAGTTCTATCGCGGGCAAATCGCGGCTCACCCGAATTCGTCACTGGAATGGGCGCGTTACGGCCTCGGTCTGGCGCAATGGCGCAGCCACCAGTTCGTCGCGGCATTGGCCACATTGCAAGCCCTGGCCCAGGCCGATCCGAACAATCCGCTATTTGAATTGCCCTTGGCCGAGGTCGAAACCGAGCTCCAGCAGGCGCCCTCGGCACTCAAGCGCTTGCAGCGTATGACCGAGCTGTATCCGGGAAATCGCGCGGTCATGCTCGGTTACGCCGACCAATTGATTCAAACCGGCACCGCCGCCAACGGCGCGCTGGCGTCCGGACTACTGCGCGATGTGCTCAACCGCTCCGGCGACGATCCGGCCGTGCAAAGTGCGTTTGCCCGCGCCGCTGAACTCTCCGGACAAGAGCTGCGGGCGCTCGAAGCCCATGCCGAAGTGGCCTTGCAAACCGGGCAACTGATAGACGCGATGGCGCAACTGCAACGACTGCTGCGCAATCCAAAGATCGACTACTACCAACGCGCCCGCGTCGAAGCGAGAATTGCCCAACTGACGCCCTACATTCTGGAAATCCAACGCGAGCTCGGCAAGACCACGCCACGCGTAGGCCGATCTTGAGCCTGGCTCAGGCAACCGGCGTCACCGCCCAGGTTGCCAAACCGTCATCGGACTGCAACATGATGGCCGTTAAATGACAGCCAGCCCTTCCAGACTTTAAAAGCTCATGCAAAAACGCATTCTGATCGTTGAAGACGAAACCGCCATCCGCGAACTGATCGCCATGGCGGTTTCCCGCGCTGGCATGTTGGCCGACCACGCCGCCGACGTGCGCGCGGCGACGGCGGCGATCGCCGAGCGCGTGCCGGATCTGATCCTGCTCGACTGGATGTTGCCTGGCACCAGCGGCATCGACTATGCGCGCCGACTGCGCCGCGAAGAACTTACCCGCGACATACCGATCATCATGCTCACCGCCCGTGGCGAAGAAGATGATCGCGTGCACGGGCTGGATGCCGGCGTTGACGACTACGTGGTCAAACCGTTTTCGGTGCGTGAGTTGCTGGCGCGGATTCGTTCGGTGTTGCGGCGCACGCTCGGTGAAATGGAAGTCGGCAACGTCGAACTCGGCGGTCTGCGCATCGACGGCGCTGCGCATCGGGTTTTCAGCGGCGATCAAGCGATCGCAGTTGGCCCCACCGAATATCGATTGTTGTATTTTTTCATGACCCACCCGGATCGGGTCTACGCCCGCAACCAACTACTCGATCAAGTTTGGGGCGGCTCGGTGTATGTCGAAGAACGCACCGTTGATGTGCATATACGGCGCTTGCGCAAAACCCTGGAACCGTTCGCCAAAGACGCCCTGGTGCAAACCGTGCGCGGCACCGGCTATCGCTTTTCCGTTTTGGTTTGAAGTCCACCGAAACGACGCGACGACGCCTGGCCATCGCCGTCGTGGCATCAGCGGTCCAGCCCGCTCACGGCTGACCGCGTTATTTGGCAGCGAAGCCTGCCTTGGTCGGTCCATCAGCGGGCTACACTTGAACCATGTCCGAACCCATCCCGCTGCTGCACGCGCATTCCTGGCAGGTCTCGATCGGCCGCTTGGTGGTGCCACTACTGATCGCCGGCGTGCTCGGGCTGGTGCTCGGCCACCTGACGATCTGGTTGCTGCTGGTGCTCGGTCTGCACGCGCTGTGGATACTTTGGCAACTGCGACAGCTGCAGAATTGGTTGTTCGCCCAACATCGGGAACCGCCACCGGACGATTTGGGCGTGCTGAGTGAAGTCGCCTCGTTCGTGCATACCCGGCATCTGGTGGGCCGCAGTCGGCAGCGGCGGCTGGTGAATCTGCTGCGGGTCTATCGTGAGGCCGCCGAGTCGCTGCCGGATGGCATTCTGGTGCTGAGCGACTCGCGCCAGCTAGTGTGGTCCAACGCTGCCGCCCGGCGCTTGCTCGGTCTCGATCGCCACCAACATCGCGGCCAGATCATCGACCGACTGATCGACAATCGCCGCATTCTCGACTGGCTTGGCGCCGCCGCTGTCGAACCGACGCTGCTGGATGTTCCGGCCCCGGCCAACCCGGATCTGCGCCTGAGCTTGCGGTTGATTCCCTACGCCTCCGGGCAATGGCTACTGGTGGTGCGCGACATCAGCAAATTGTTGCAACTG
Source organism: Lysobacterales bacterium CG02_land_8_20_14_3_00_62_12 (assembly GCA_002785585.1). Taxonomy (GTDB): domain Bacteria; phylum Pseudomonadota; class Gammaproteobacteria; order Xanthomonadales; family Ahniellaceae; genus 0-14-3-00-62-12. Next base: position 6,224 of record PEUI01000128.1, on the reverse strand, counting down.
GAACAGGTTCGCCGGGATTTCGTCGCCAATGTCTCGCACGAACTGCGCACGCCACTCACCGTCGTCCACGGTTACCTGGAGATGATGGAGCCCGACCAGTTTCCCGATTGCGCTGGCATGATTACGGAAATGCGCCACCAATCTTCGCGGATGGCACAGATCGTCGAGGACCTGCTAACGCTGTCGCGTCTGGATGCCAACGAAAGCGTGGCCGACGAGGTGGTCGCGGTCGCCACCATGCTCGGCCAACTCACCCGTGAGGCGATCACGATATCCGCTGGCCAACACCAGATCCGCTTCGATTGTCGTTCGCGCCGCAACCTCAAGGGATCGACCAAAGATCTGCACAGCGCGTTTTCCAATCTGGTCTTCAACGCCGTCCGCTACACCCCGGCCGGCGGCCGCATCGATCTGGTTTGGGAAGACTTGCCGGCCGGCGGCGCCGGTTTCAGCGTTAGTGACAGCGGCTACGGCATTCCCGCCGAACACCTGCCGCGGATCACCGAGCGTTTCTACCGGGTATCCACCAGCCGCTCTCGCGACAAAGGCGGCACTGGGTTAGGATTGTCGATCGTCAAACATGTGCTGGTGCAACATCAGGCGCATTTACGCATTACCAGTGAGCCCGGCGTCGGCAGCACGTTTTATTGCGATTTTCCCGAATCACGGCTGACCACGCCGACCCCGCCAGCCGCGCCAACGCCGCTGCTGGAGCAACCGAAAATTGAGCCCGTATGAGTAGATCCGCACAGCGTCGCGACCTGCATGACCCGGCGCTTTACATCAACCGCGAGCTGTCGCAATTGGCGTTCAATGCCCGCGTTCTGGCGCAGGCCGAAGACCCGAGCATGCCGCTACTCGAACGCCTGCGCTTCCTGTGCATTTGTTCAACCAACATCGACGAATTTTTCGAAATACGGGTCGCCGCCCTCAAGCAACAAATCAGTTTTGGCAGCGCCATCGCCATGCCCGATGCCTTGGGGCCGCAAGAAACCTTCAAGCAGGTACGCGTTCGCGCGCTGGAGCTGCTGGAATCCCAATACCAACTGTGGAACAAAACGCTGCGCCCGGCGCTGAAGAAGCAGGGCATCCGGTTTTTGATGAGGAACGAATGGAACCTGCGGCAACGGCACTGGTTGCAGGAATATTTTCAGCGTGAAATCCTGCCCGTGCTGTCGCCGCTGGGGCTTGACCCGGCGCACCCGTTTCCGCGCATTCTCAACAAGAGTCTCAATATCGCCGTGGTCCTGAAAGGCCGCGATGCTTTTGGTCGCGAAGGCCATATGGCGATCGTCCGCGCGCCACGGTCGTTGCCGCGAGTGATCCAACTTCCCACCGAGCTAGGCGATGGCACGCTGGGTTTCGTGCTGCTGTCGAGCGTGCTGCACGAGTTTGTCGATGAATTGTTCAGCGGCATGCAGGTCAAGGGCAGCTACCAATTCCGCATTACCCGCAACAGCGAACTGATCGTCGATGACGACGAAACCGAAGACCTGGCCGACGCCATCAAGGGCGAACTGCGGGGTCGTGGTTTTGCCCAGGCGGTGCGCATGGAAGTTGCCGACAATTGCCCAAAAGTAACGATCAAGTTTCTGATTGCCAATTTTCAACTGGACGAAACCGACATCTATCGCTGCCACGGCCCGGTCAATCTCAATCGGGTCAGTGCGGTCTACGACATGATCGATCGCCCGGATCTGAAGTTCAGCAAGTTCACGCCGCGGGTGCAGCCGCGCCTGGCCGCCGCCGCCAGCGTATTCGACGCCGTGCGCGAGGGCGACGTATTGCTGCACCATCCGTTCGATTCGTTCACCAGCGTGCTGGATTTCCTGCGTCAGGCGAGCACCGACGCCGACGTGTTGGCGATCAAACAAACGCTCTACCGCACCGGCACCGACTCTCCGCTGGTCGCCTATCTGATCGACGCTGCCCGCGCCGGCAAAGATGTCACCGTGGTCATTGAATTGCGTGCCCGCTTTGACGAAGAAGCCAATCTCAGCCTCGCCGATCGCTTGCAGGAGGCCGGTGTCCAGGTGGTCTACGGCGTCGTCGGCTACAAAACCCACGCCAAGATGCTGCTGGTGGTGCGCCGCGAAGCCGCCGGTCTGCGCCGCTACGTGCACCTGTCCACCGGCAATTATCACGCCAGCACGGCGCGCACCTACACCGACCTTGGCCTGCTCACCTGCCATCCGGAAATCGGCGACGATGTGCACAAGTTGTTCCATCAAATTTCCGGACTCGGCTCGATGATCCACCTCAGCCGATTGCTGCACGCGCCGTTTACCTTGCACACCACGTTGATGCAAAAAATCAGCCGCGAAATCGCCCACGCCGAAGCCGGCGTGCCGGCCGCGATCCGCGCGAAAATCAACCACCTCAACGAACCCCAGGTCATTCAATTGCTCTACACCGCGTCGCGCGCTGGCGTGCAGATTGACCTGGTGATTCGCGGTACCTGCTGCCTGCGACCTGGCGTGGCCGGTGTCTCTGACAACATTCGCGTGCGCTCGGTGGTCGGTCGCTTTCTCGAACACAGCCGGGTTTACTGGTTCGCCAACAACGGCGACAGTGAGATTTTTTGCTCCAGTGCCGACTGGCTCGACCGCAACCTGCTGCGACGCATCGAAGTTTGCTTTCCGATTCTCGATCCACCGTTGGCAGAGCGCGTCTACACCGAAGAAATTGAAAATTATCTGGCCGACAATCAGCAAGCGTGGGCCCTGCAAGCGGACGGCCAGTATCAGCGGGTGGTGGCCGGCACGGCGATGCCGCACCTCGCGCAGAACGCCCTGCTCGCCAAACTTTGCCACTGAGCACCAGACATGCCAAAGCAGATCGTCGAGGGAGATGAGTTAGCCGCTGTCGATCTCGGTTCCAACAGCTTCCATCTGGTGGTGGCCAGGTACATGCATGGCCAGTTGCGGGTGATCGACCGGCTCCGTGAAGCCGTTCGGCTGGCCGCTGGCATGGACGAACACGGCGTGTTGTCGGCCGACAAACGGCGCCAGGCGATCGCCTGCCTGTCGGTGTTTGGCCAGCGCATCGCCCAGCTTCCGGACGAGCGCGTTTGGGTGGTCTGCACGCAGACCTTTCGCCGGATGAGTTCGCCGCGCGCGTTTTTGGGTGCCGCTGAAGCCGCGCTTGGGCACCCGATGGAAATTGTTTCCGGCCGCGAAGAAGCCCGCCTGATCTATCTCGGCGTGGCCCACGGCATCAAGAACGACGGCGGCCGTCGCCTGGTGGTCGATATCGGCGGCGCCAGTACCGAGTTCATCATCGGCGAAGACATGGAAGCGCTGGAGCGCGAGAGCGTGCAAATGGGCTGCGTGGCGACCACGGCAAGCTGGTTCGGCGATGGCAGCATCAGCCGCAAGCGCTACGACAATGCGCGGATGAGCATCGCGTTGGAATTGCAGCAATTCGCCGCCGATTTTCGTGCCCGCGGCTGGAAAGAAACCTTCGGTTCTTCGGGAACGGTGCGTTCGGTGAGCAACATCGCCCGCGCGCTCGGCAATCGCGAGGGACTCATCACCACCGAGCTGATCGAGAACATCCGCCAGCGTTTGCTCAAAGCCGGGCACGCCAACAAATTGGATATTCCCGGCCTGCCCGAGGATCGCCGCGAAATCTTCACCGGTGGTTTTGTGGTGCTCGACAGTGTGATGGAGAGCCTCGGCATCAAGTCCATGCAGGCCAGCGAAACAGCGATGCGCGAGGGCATCCTTTACGACATGCTCGGGCGCTCGCAACACGCCGATCCGCGCGTCGCCAGCATCGTCGGACTGTGCCAGCGCTATGGCGTCGATCTGGCCCAGGCCGCGCGCGTCGAGCAGATGGCCCTGCGGCTGTTCGATCTGGTTGCCAGCAATTGGAAGCTCGACGATGAACACCGCACCTGGTTGCAATTCGCCGCGCGCGTGCACGAGATCGGTTTGGCGATCGCCC
>PEUI01000128.1:0-2221 GCA_002785585.1 Lysobacterales bacterium CG02_land_8_20_14_3_00_62_12 | reverse complement strand
CACCGCCGCAACCTGCCAGTCAACAAACTGCGCGCCCTGCCCGCCCGCTTGTCGTCGGCGGCGACGCGTTTGACCATTCTGCTGCGGCTGGCCGCGCTGCTGCACCGGGGCCGGGTAGACACCGCGCCACCCAGCTTGAAGCTGCGTGCCAAGGATTTCGATTTGGTCCTTACCCTGCCGGCACCGTGGCTGGAAACGCATCCGCTGACCCGCGCCGATCTCGCTCAGGAGCAAGACACGCTCGCCGCGTTTGGCATCAAGCTCAGCGTTCGCGTCGAGTAAATGGGTGGGACAAAGTGGCGTCTGGCTGCTGTCGTCAACGCCGCTCTACGGCGGCCGGCTCCGGTTCGACCAGCTCGGCCGGTAGCTGCTTTTCTTTGGCGAGCAGAATCACTTCCGGCTTGTCCCAACTGCCGCCAATGTGATAGCGCACTGCCACGGCGCCATCCAACGCTTTTTTGAACATGTCCTTGGCCAACACGCCAACGACCACACCCACCGGGCCGGCGGCGACGGCGCCGACCAGCGGCAACATGCTGCGCACCCGTGGCACCACCAACATTTGCTGATCGTAATCGCGGGTGGTGATGCCGGCCCGTCCGCGAATGACGATGCGGGCCGAGGGCGCACGAATGATCAAATCCTCGGTGCTGGCATCGCCCAGGTGCAAGGCAAATTGGCCGTTGATGGTGTCGAAGGCGAATCCCGATTGAAACAGGTCTTTGAAATCCAGCGACAGTCGCCGTGGGATCGCCGCGAGATTGACCAGGCCAAACAGCCGACCGGCGCCCGGATCGACATCCAAAATACGGCCTTCACCGACTTCCCCGTGCAGGCTGCCGATCACCCGATCCAGACCAAATTGGGCCGGCGACCCAGACCACTGACCCTGCAACCGCGCTACCGTTTGACCGCCTTCGATCGGGCTGGCATAACCCAGCGCATTGAGCATTTTGCCCAAGTCTTCGGCACTGAAATTGAGGTCCAGGGCGCTCTGTTCGACCCCAGCGACCAGCGACCAACTGCCGGTCGCCCGCAGGCTGAGCGCCGACGATTGGGTGGTGAACTCTTCGATGCGCATGCCGCCAGCGTCGGGGCGGGTCTCGATACGGGTTTCACCAAAATTGGCGTGGCCAAGGCGCAGATCGCCGATCCAGGCGTGCAAGGGTGGAACCTCGCCCGGCATCATCGCCTGGGTACCGGGCGCTGCCGCAGCCTCTGCTTCCGGCCAATGCAGTTGCTTGAATTGCCCGGTAATGCCGCGCCGATCGGCATTGCCGGTGGCAATCTCCAGTTCGCCATCGATGCCGTTGCCCAGCAGTTTGAGGCGCCAAAGATCGGCCTCGCGTTGCAGGCCAATGTCGGTGTTGGCAAAACTGCGGCCGAGCACATCCAACTGTTCGGCGTGCACCGCCACGGTGACCGGCAGTCCACCATCGCCGCCGACACCGAGACCCGCCCAGGCGCCGAGATCGGCAACCGCCACCGATCCGGTCACCTTCAAGCCTGGCGGTGGCGCGATATCGGCCAGATCCCCACCAAAGGCCAGGTGCGCTGCCAACGGCTGGTGCGCGCTCGCCAGCACCGCCCGCAAGCGCGCCAATTGGCCGAGTTGCAAAGTCAACTCGGTACCCGCCAGCGGCAAACCGAGGTGGACTTCCAAAGGCAAACTGGTGTCGGCATCCTTGCGCAGCGGCGCCGGCAGATCCAGCGCCATGCCGCGCAGATCCGAGCGCAGGCTGAGTCGTTTCGGCGCCACCTCACCGGCCCGCACCTTGGCCATCGCCAGCGCCAATTCCCAATTGGCTTTGCCGGGAAATCGCGGATAAAGCGCTTCGAGTCCCTGAAAACCTTGGAACACACTGGCGATCGGCAACACCCCGCGCAGGCTTGCTTCCACCTGCTCGGTGGCATCACTGGTGAAATTGCCCACCGCCAGATTGAGCTCGGCGATATCGCCAGCCACCCGCACGTTGAGCGCGTCGGCGCTGAATCCGGCCTCGGAAAACCGCACCTTGCCGTGGGCTTGTTGGTAATGCAGTCCCCATTTCAAGTCCGTGAGATCGGCGTTGCGCAGTCGCACCTCGCCGCCAAGATGGACGACGCCCGGCGTCGTGCCCAGCGGCAACTGCATGGCAAAGTCCACATCGGCTGGCCCATCGACATCGAGACCGACCAATTCGTCGGCAAATTTTTCCTGCAAGGGACTCTGCCGAATCAG
>PEUI01000055.1 GCA_002785585.1 Lysobacterales bacterium CG02_land_8_20_14_3_00_62_12 | reverse complement strand
GCAAAGCCTTGTGCTACAAGGGCTGCGCTACAATCGCCGGACGCCAGTCACCCACACGTTTCCACGAAGAGCCAGAACTTTATTGCCGTTGGCCTTGCTGGCCATGACGTTTACCGCTGTATCTGCATCCGCGGAGTGCCCGCCGGCTGAACAGGCCGCGCTGGAGAAGTTTGATCGCGACTGGGGTGACGCTGGCCAGGCCGGTGACGCCACCGCGCTAGGGAAGATTCTTGCAGATGACTTCCGTGATCTTTCGCCCGATGGTGGGTAAGACAAGGCAGCCAGCATTGCGGCGACACTGAAAGCCGCCGCAGCGGCACGGGCCAATCCGTCGGCGGTCGATCCAGTACCGGACAACTACCTCATCCAATGCAGCGCCAATAGCGCGACGATCACCCATCGCGTCGTGCTCGAAGCCAAAGACGCTGACGGCAACCAGGTACCCCACTATCGCCGTTCGGTCCATACGCTGGAGAAACGCGGCGGTCACTGGGTAGTGGTTGCAAGCGCCGGTGCGCAATTGAGTGATGGCGATGTGCTGCGTTTTCTGGAACGCGACTGGGCCGCTGCCGACGTGGCGCGTGACGCCTCGTGGATCGAGAAAAACTATCACGACGACTTTGTGGGTATCAGCAGTCGCACCGGCAAGTTCAATTCCAAGGCCGACGACATCGCCGACGTCAAAACCAGCAAGAACACCATCACCAGCGCCAAAGTTTCCGACTTGGACGTCCGCATGGCGGGTGACGTAGCGATCATCACCGGCACCTATCATTCGACCGGCAAAGATGAAAAAGGCGCCGATTTCTCGCGCCACATCGCCTACACCGACGTCTGGAAAAAACAAAACGGTCGCTGGCTGGTTTGGTCCTCGCAAGGCACTACCGTCGCTCCATAAGCAATCTTCCCGCAAGCCGCGCGCAACCAGCGCGGCTTGTGGATACGCTGCGGCACGCCTCTCTCCATCCATTTTGCCTCGCCAAACCGGGGTGTCCCGCTTTACCTCGGCTCCGCTTTACCTCGGCTTTTCGAGTACGATCCGCGGACCCGGTAACTCGCTTTGGCGAATCAAGCGCCGATTCCAGTTCACCGCTTTGCGGCAATCAGTAGCTTTGTGAAGAAACCATTTCCGGAGGAAAGGAAGCCCATGAACGATCTCGTCTATCCGCGCGAGCGCACGCTCGGCGCCATCACCTTGGTGCTCGGCCTGCTGGCCTGGTTGGCCTTGCTGGTCGGTACTTTTGGCATAGCGCTAATTGGCCTTGCGTTGGGCTTTATCCTTTACTTGTTCGCGCAATCGGCCTTCATTGCGTACATCAAAGGTAACGGGGTGGAGTTGTCGGAGGCGCAATTCCCCGATCTGTATGGGCAATTCACGGCGTGTTGCGACCGTTTGCAAATCGACAAGCGCCCACAGGCGTACATCTTGAATGGCAATGGTGGACTCAACGCATTTGCCACCAAGTTCCTCGGCACCCAGTTCGTGGTGCTCATGTCGGACGTGGTGGACGCGATGAGCAAGCATACCGACGGCGTTCGTTTTTATCTCGGACACGAGCTCGGCCACTTGCGCATGAAGCATCTCAGCGGCCACTTGTTACGTTGGCCGGTGTTATGGCTGCCGTTGCTGGGCGCCGCCTATTCGCGCGCCAGGGAAAGCACTTGTGATCGCCACGGGCTGGCCTGCAGCAGCTCGCCAGAGGGTGCGGTGCGCGCACTGGCAGCGCTGGCGGCTGGAGGCGAACGCTGGGTGGATCTCGACGTCACCGCCTACTTGCGCCAGGCGCAACATTCGTCGGGCTTCTGGATGTCATTTCATGAGTTGATCGCTGGCTACCCGTGGCTGACCAAACGTGCCGCCCGCGTGTTCGACCGCAACGCACCCATGCCGCGCCGCAACCGCTTTGCCTTGGCGATAGCGATATTCATTCCCTATGCCGGGCGTCTCGGTGCAGGGTTTGGTGTCGCGGTGATGCTCTACCTCCTCTTCATCCTCGGCGCGATTGCCTACCCGGCCTACCGCGACTATGTGGTGCGGGCAAAGGTCGGCATCGCTGTCGTCGCAACGCAGCCAGCGCTCGATCTGCTGGGCGACCACTACGAAACCCACAAAGCCGTTCCGGACTCATTGAAAGATGTCGGCATTCCAACGCTTTTGGCCGGGGGTGGGGAGTTGACGCTCGATTCCAAGAACATGGCGCTCACTGCATCCATCAAGGAGGGAGAGATCGTGTTCACACCGACCGTCGACGACCAAGGCAAGGTCAACTGGACCTGCGCCAACGGCAAGGGGGTGAAGCCGACACAACTCCCGCCAACTTGCCGAAATATGGGGCGCTAACGAACGTGGCTGGCGGCGCGGCGCCCTGCCACCCGACAAGGTTTGCCGCTGCGCCGGCCGCCGGCCGTAGCAACCGGCGCCCGGTACGCTCCGCCTATTTCGCGATCAACAACAACAGCGCGCGGCCTTCCAATCCATAGACGCTGCCTTCGCCGCCGATGAAGGCTTCGCTGCCGGGGGCGACGACGGTGTTGGCGCCTTCGTTCCAGGTGGCAGCGTCCATTACTCGATACCAAAACTTGCCAGCACCGGGCCAGGGCAGGGTGAAGTTCACTTGCCCGGACCAACCGTTGTAGGCGACGTAGATGGCGCTCGCGGTATCGCCGAATTCGCTGCCGTCAATGCGCCAGGCGATGGCGTGGTTGCTGCTGCTGTTGAAATAGGCGGCATCGGCCTGGGCGCCGTCCGGCTTGAACCAACGCAACTGCTCCATCACGTTGCCATTGGTATCAACACTGGAATAGAAGTTGAGCGGGCGCAGCGCCGGATGCGCTTTGCGAAACGCGATCAAACGGCTGCTGTAAATCCGGTGATTGGCCGCATTGCCATCGACCACGTAGTTCAGCCAGTTGGCCGACGAATCCAGGTTGTAGGCGTTGTTGTTGCCGGCCTGGGTGCGCAGGAACTCATCGCCACCGGTAATCATTGGCACGCCCGCGCTCAACATCAAAAAGCCGAGGCCGGTGCGTGCCGCTTTGCGCTGATCGGCGGCAATGCCGGCTTGGTCCCAACTCATATTGTTGTCGTCGCCGCCATCCGAAGGCCCATACGGCCAAGGCTGACTATTTTGTTTGCTGTTGTAGGCGTACAGATCGCGCAGCGTAAAGCCATCGTGGGCAACCATGAAATTGACCGAGTTCCAGGGCTTGCGGCCATCGTCGCCGTACAGATCGGATGACCCGGCGAAGCGGCTGGCCAGGGTGCCCATGGTCACCGTTGCCACGCCGAGCTGGTTTTGTTTCTTGCGCAGGCTGTCGCGATAAATGCCGTTCCATTCGCTCCAGCCGCTCGGAAAACCACCCACCTGATAGGAATTGCCGTTGATCGCCCAGGGCTCGGCGATCAGATCGAGGCCGCTGCCACCGGCCGCCGGACGCGGCGGCAGGTCGCGGACGATGCGGTTCAGCGCGTTGTTCGTATCCATCTTGTCGAAGTTGTAGCAACCGTGTTCGCAGGTGTTGCCGAGCACCGAGGCCAGATCAAACCGGAAGCCATCGACGCCGAGGGCATCGCGCCAATACGCCAGTGAATCGACGATCAGATTTTGCGCCACCGGGTTGTGGGTGTTGTAGTTGCCACCGACGCCGGTGTTGTCCCAGGAATACTGCAGGTTGCTGGTCAACGAGTAGTAGGTCGGATTGTCGAGGCCGCGAAACGATTGAATGTTGTAGACGGTGAGGCCATCGCTGCCACCCCAGGCGCCGCCCTCACCGGTGTGGTTATAGACGACGTCGATGGCGACTTTTATCCCTCGATCATGAAACGCCTTGACCATCGCCTTCCATTCGCGGGTCGGGCCACCGGCGGTTTTGTCGGACGCGTAGCGGCGATCCGGGGCGAAGTAGTTGAGGGTCATGTAGCCCCAATAGTTGTCGCCGAGGTCGGATAGTGGATCGACGTCATTGGTATCGTTTTGGGTTTCTTGCACCGGCAAAAACTCGACCGTGGTGACACCGAGCGCCGCCAACGCGGAGGCTTTCAACGCCGCGCCGGCATAGGTGCCGCGCACCGCCAGCGGCACGCTGGTGTCATTTTTGGTGAGGCCGCGAACGTGCACTTCATAGACCACGTCGTCCTTGAAAGCACGCGGGGGTTTGACCCCGACCGAGCTGGTGCTGGCCGCCAGCACCAGCCCTTTCGGTGCACACGGGCCGCTATCCTTCAAGCGATTGACCGCGCCGCTGGCGTAGACACCGCCATCCAGGCAAGTCGCTGAGTTCGGGTCCTGGCTGATCTCCCGCGCATACGGATCAAGCAGCAACTTGTTTGGATTGAAGCGATTGCCAGCGGCGTCGATATCGGTAATAAAACCGACACTGCTGCCCTTGGTCCAGGTGCTGACATACGGCCAGTTCGGCCCCCAGGCGCGGTAGCCGTAATAAACCGTGCCGGTGAGTCCGTAGCTGTTCTTCAAGGTACTGACCCAGGCGGTCTTCGACCAGACATTGGCGGCGCTTTTACTCATCACGTATTTCACCACCGGCTGCGCGCCGAGCGGGGTCTTGTAGATCCACACTTCGATGCGGCTGGCGCGCACCGACGCCACGCGGAAAGTGATATTGCTCAAGCTGGCGTTGTATTTAGCGCCCAGATTTTGCGCGTTGATCGCCGCGCCCGCAGCCCCGGATAGCAGCGCTGCCGCCAGCGCCAGAACGCCGCCCAAGCACCCGCTGCGGGCCTGCGCGCCCCATTTTTGCAAACCACCCATCATGGCCATTCCTCCCCAGGAAGCAGCGGACAAAACCACCGACGGGGATCGCCGACGACCATCCGCATCCGCGTTCCCCGGTCTGAAGGCGGGCTTGGCGGATTGCGGTTTGATCCTAGCCATGTGCATTGCAGCATTCGGCGCACTGCAATCGTATTCACTGGCGGCACCCACCGATCCCCAACGCCGATACACTGCTCCACTCTTCAGCAAACCGCAGCGCCTGCCATGGGTTATCTGTGCGACCAGCGCCTGGATGCCAGCGATATTTTGATCGGCCACCAGCCGTTTGCCTTTCTGGTTGCCAGCGGCGTGTTGGCAGCGGCCGATAGCGCGCTGCTGGCGCGGGATTTTCCGCAGTATCGCGGCGCTGGATTTTTTCCCTTCGATCCCGCCGATGGCGGCGAAAGCATCGGCGAATTGGTCGAAGAACTGACCGCCCCCGGGTTCGCCGACGCCATTGGCCAACGCCTTGGTGTGCCCGATCTCGGCCGCTATCCGACTCTGGTGACGTTGTGCCGCTCACTGAATCTGCGCCACGGCACGATCCACACCGATAGCCGTTCAAAGGTGGTCACTGCCCTGCTCTATCTCAACACCGATTGGCCCGCGACCAGCGCGGGCTGCCTGCGTTTTCTCAGTCGCATCGATAACATCGATGCGCTGGTCAGCCCGGAGATTCGCCCCGTGTACGGCACCCTGGTGGCGTTTCGGCGCGCCGACAATTCGTTTCACGGGCACCTGCCTTTTGCCGGCGAGCGCCGGGTGATCCAGGTCGCCTGGTTGACCAGTGAAGACGAGAAACTACGCAAGATTCGGCGTGGCCGACTCTCCCGCCTGATCAAATGGCTGGGTGGGTTTCTGGATCGTCGCATCGGCGCCAACCGTGATCGCAATGCGGCGCATGAGGATTGATTCACCCGAGGGATCGTGTTGCGATCAGGTGACGACGACGCGGTCGGATTGAACCCCGACCTACGCAGGTTGGCGCAGCCATTGCAGCACCTGCGCGCAGACGTCAGGGTGATCGAGTAGGTCCAGATGGTTGAGGCCGTAACCAATCCACTGGTGGGCGACCGGGATTGCCAGATCCATGGCCGGGTTCGGGTGTTGGCCCAGGGCGCTGGCCACCGGCACCAAGCCGTCGCCCAATAGGCGATCGCCCAAGTCGCCGCGCTGTTTGCCTTTGGTCGCGGCGATCGCATAGCAAGCCACAGCGGGCGGCAACGGCACCGGTTTGCGCGGGTCGGCGGACGCTTCGAAGCGGTCCCGGCCCTGCCAATCATCGGCGCGCAGATTGCCGTGACCGAGATCAGTAATGCCAGCGCTACGCAATTTGCCGAGGCGCGCGAATGGCGCGGTGTAGGGGCTCTGACCCAACAGCATGGTCAACCACTGGCCCCCTTGTTCCAGCGGCGCGCCATGGTGCGGTGTGCCCAGAAACACCAGCGCGCGCAATCGGTCTAGCCAACCAAGGCCGGCGACCGCGGCGTAGTGGCAGGCACTGCGGCTGACCAGTCCGCCCATGCTATGGCCGATCACGACCATTTCCTGCACCGGTACCGGCCAGTTCTCCAGCAGCACTTGCAACTGGCCGGCGAACGCGGCGCCGTTGTCGGAAATATGGCGGCCACTGTTGTAGTGCAGATACAGCGGGGTGTAGCCCAGCTCGCTCGCCAGCATGGCCGCCAGATCCGGCTTGGGCATCGTGCCGGGCGCCGATTTTTCACTTCGCGTCGACGCTTGCCATTGCCGATCATTCATGCACAGCCCATGCACCAGCACCACGATCTTGCTGCGGGCATCCGGCAGGCTCACCGCCAATGCCGCGGGTGACAGCACCAACGCCTGGCCCGCCGAACGCAGCCGCAGCGAAATGGCCAACGGGCTGGCGCTCTCGGCCAGGTAGTCACCGAGTACCCCATTCAATGCCGAGAGCACCGCTTCGCGCTCCCGCGAAGCCGGTGGTCGCGGCGCCAGCTGCTCATCGAGCACCGGCAGCCATTGCGCCAGCACAGCATCGAGCCCGCTGCCGACCAGTCGATTGGCGCCAAGGACGCTGCGATAGACCAGCCCGGTGATGCCGGTGGGCGTGCCGTTCACGGGTCCGCCCAGCAGCCCAGGCGTGCGCGCAATCGTGTGGTGCAGCGCCGCCACCAGTTGGGTAACCCCCGCCACCGCGTCGATGCCCAGGCGGCTGACTCCGAGCAGATCGCTGGCTTGAAAATGTTTCGGCTTGGTCATGAATGCTCGGTTGCGGTTCG
>PEUI01000154.1 GCA_002785585.1 Lysobacterales bacterium CG02_land_8_20_14_3_00_62_12 | reverse complement strand
TGTGACGCTTTGTGCAACGACGCAGGCGGGCGAAAGAACCAGCAAGATGGGTAAGTTATTTCTGCGCGACGCCTAACCCGGCCTGCGTTAGACATCGCCTGCAGAAGTGACCTCGCGCTCGATGTTTTTGATCGGCCATCGCCGTCTCGGCAGCCGCCGCCCGGATGCGGTGGCGTTGCCCCCATCGATGATGGATCGCAGCCCGCTGTTGCGGCGCTAGCTCAAGGCTGCCGGATCGGCCGACTCACCACGGTGCGCAGCACGCGCCGCGCGCGCCAATCGGGCGCCGCGATTGAGTACGATGCGCACGCCCAGCGGCACGCTTTCCCAAGGCAATTGATCGAGCAGATTGCGGGCGGTCAGGCCGAGTTCGGTGTCGCCGGTCATCATCAGTCGGCGTTGAAAAAACAAGGTATCGGCGTCTTCCAGTCGACTGGCCAGCAACAGCAGATCGGTGGCCGTGCCGCGCACGGTGGCCTCCGCTTCGAGATCGCTCGCACACAGCAGCAACTGATCGGCCTGCACCGAAACCACCCAACGCAAACCGAGATCGCTGACTTCGATGCCGAGTCGGCGATCCCGCAGAAAATCCAGCGCACCGGCGGCCAGCGGACCGGCCAGCAGATGGCGCACGGCGAGCTCGAAGCCACGCCGCTGCCAGCGCTCCGGCAGAGCCGAAAGGGGCACCGCCAAGCGCTGCGGCGGCGGAATCAGCCGCAACAATTGCTGCGCTAGTGTGAAGCTCAAACGGGTAGACGAAGGCATGATCTGCTCCGGGAAAATGGGCCGACGGGCCGCGGCTGGCAGGGCAACGGGGACCAAATCAGCATTGGTACAGAGGCGACTGCGGGATTGGTTCGAACTGCCATTTTCGTAGCGGTGAGCTGGCGCGCCGTCCGCACGCAGCTCCGCAACCAGGTCCAGACCGGGCGCCTGCACGCGATGGGCGTCGGCAAACAACAAGCCGAACAGCCGATCGGTGGTGGCCGACTCCAGGCCCAAGTGCCGACCCAGTCGCTGCGCCCGTAGCGCCACATCGCTTTCGCGGGTGTGGTCGTAGAGCGGCAAGCCAACGCTGCGTTTGAGGGTCGCTGCGGTCGCTACCAGGCGACGGCGGGCCGCAACCAGGGCAACCATGCCGTCATCGACATGATCGATCAGTTGGCGTACGCGCCGCAGCATGAAGCGCTCGGGTTGCTCAAGCGGCAACATCGGATGGTCGCCGTTGTTGCGAGCGCCAGCGCGGCAGGTTCAAAGTTGACAAGGTCAAGGTTGGCACCGGGCCATTGCAGCCGAAATGGCGCGCGCCGATGCTGATCCAGATCAACTGTTGGCCCGATGCCACCGTGCCGATAGTTGACCGAGGTCAAGGTGTCAGCACCCCCGTCACGCCAGTATTTGCCGTCCTTACACGGTGCCGTCATGCAAGTTTCAGCCGCGCCCTTTCATTGGATCGGCCGGCCAGGTCGCTCGCAGGCCTTGCTCCTCTCGCCCGCTTGCGGGATAACCAGCGAC
>PEUI01000352.1 GCA_002785585.1 Lysobacterales bacterium CG02_land_8_20_14_3_00_62_12 | reverse complement strand
GGCGCCATCGATCACCCGATGGTCGTAGCTGAGCGATAGCGGCAACATCAGTCGCGGCACAAACTCAACACCATTCCAGACCGGCTTCAACGCCGATTTGGAGACACCAAGAATGGCGACTTCGGGCGCGTTGATGATCGGCGTAAATCCGGTGCCGCCGATGCCGCCGAGGGAGCTGATCGAGAAGCAGCCGCCCTGCATGTCGGTGGGCCCGAGTTTCTTCTCGCGTGCTTTCAGCGAAATGGTGCCGAGCTCGGTCGCCAGTTCGACCAAGCCTTTGCGGTCGCAATCGCGCAGCACCGGCACCATCAGACCATCGGGCGTATCCACGGCAATGCCGACATGGAAATATTTTTTCAGGATCAGGTTTTCTGCAGTCGCATCGAGCGCGGCATTGAAACTGGGAAATTTCTTCAGCGCCGCCACCACCGCTTTGATCAGGAATACCAGCGGCGTGATCTTGAGGTCTTTGTTTTCTTCGGCAAGGCGCTTGCGGAAGGCTTCCATCTCGGTGATATCGGCTTCGTCATTCTGGGTGACATGCGGGATGCGCACCCAGTTGCGCGCCAGATTGGCCCCGGAAATCTTTTTGATGCGCGACAGCGGTTTGCTTTCGATGCCACCGAACTTGCTGAAATCCAGCTGCGGCCAGGGCAGCAGTTGCAGGCCTTCGCCAGTGGTCGCTGACGGCGTTGGCCCCTGCGCCAATGCGCGCTTGACGAAGCCCTGCACGTCTTCCCGGGTGATGCGATGCTTGCGACCACTACCCTGGGTGATCTTGGCCAGATCGACACCGAGTTCGCGCGCAAACAGGCGCACGGCGGGGCTGGCGTGAGGAGCAGCACTGCCCACGGCGGCATCAAAGGGCACCGGTGGTTTGGCGATGAAGGCCGCCAGGTCCGGGTTCGGCAAGGGGCTACTGGTCACCGCGACCGGCACCGCCGCCGGCGCCGCTGGCGCGCTGGCAGCGACGGCGGGTACGCTCGACACGGCCGCCGTCGGCGCCGCTGGCGCGCTGGCTTCGAGCAACGCCACCAGGCTGCCTTCGGAGACGGTATCGCCCAGTTTGACCTTGAGTTCGCGGATCACCCCGGCGAACGGCGCGGGTACTTCCATCGTCGCCTTGTCGGATTCGAGGGAGACCAGGCCCTGGTCCGCTTTCACCAGATCGCCCACCTTGACCAAGAGCTCAATCACTGGAATATCTTTGTAGGCGCCGATGTCAGGCACTTTTACTTCGCTGATGGCGGCCATTGCGGGGGGTCTCGTTGGCGACGTGGGGGTCGATTATAGGGGGCAGGCTCGACCTGTGTGGATGGGCGCTGCGGGCTTAACCTCGGCGGGTTCCTTGGATTGGCCCGCTGCCACAGGCGCGACCCGGCCGCCCGCGCTGCAAAAACCGCCAACCATTTCGCTGGCGGCGGCGTTACCATTCGGCGCAACTGGATCGGAGCGCGCTATGCCGCAACGCTGGGTAAAACTGCCGAATGGCAATGTCATCGACGCTGATCGGATCGTCACCATCAGCAAGCCGGAGTCGTATCCGAAAATGGATGAAGACGGCAACGACGGCATCGAGTGGTCGGTATTGATCGGCACTGGCTTGACCCGCGATACCCAGGTCAGCGTCACCGGCAGCAAAGACGAGATTTTTGCCTTCGTCGGCAAGCTGATCGCCAGCGGTTGAGCGCCGGCCAACGCACGTTCGCATTTAGGGGCAGACCATGGTGCAACCAGCACAACGCAAGCCACCCGATCACCAGCGTTTTTGGTCGGCGCACGGCTACACCCTGGCGGCGCTGGCGCTGGCGCTGATCTGGCTGTGGTTGAGTTTGGGGCCGTTTTACCAGCACGCGATGGGCGGCGCGCCCGCCTCGGCGTTGCGGGTGCCCATTTTGTTGCTGGCGGCGGGGCTGTTCTGGCGTCGCTCCCAGTTGGCCTCGCCACGCACGCGGGTGTCGCTGCGGTTGATCGCTGCCGCCATCCTGGCGGTGGTGATCGGCGAAGTGTTGTGGGTCAACGCCTTTCTGGGTCTCGGTGCGAATCCTGCGTTCGGCTTGTGGGATGGGTTTTTCCTGGTCTATTTTCCGTTGATGATGCTGGGATTGCTGTGGCTGCCGCGGGTATTCAATTCACGCGCCGATGCCGCCAAGTTTGTGCTGGATGCGCTGATCGTGGTGGTCGGCGGCGGTATGTTCGTGTGGCACTTCGGTCTGGCGCCGTTTTTGGCGGTCAGCAAACCGTTGCGGAACTTGCCCGACCTGATCGGCTGGGCCTATCCGATCAGTGACTTGCTGACTTTGGTCGGTGTTGCCACGGTGCTGTTGCGATTACCGGTGGGCGCCGCCCGGCGCAGCCATATTTTGCTGGCGCTGGCGCTGATTGCCAGCCTGTTGGGTGACCTGGTCTGGTGGATCATGGGCGCGCAAAGCGATCTGCGGCTCGATCATCTCGCGCACGGGTTTTGGTACGCACAGGCGGTGTTGTTGGTGGCCGCTGGTGAAAGCACCATGGATCGCGGCGCGCCGGTGCGCGCGCGCAGCGCTTTGCATACTTCGTTCGCGGCGCTGCCGTACTTGGCCTTGTTCGCCGGTTATGGGCTGATGACCTGGGCCGCCTTGACTGGCAATCTGGCCAGCGTGCGCGCGCTGCTGGTGTGGGCCAGCGCGCTGACCATCGCCGTGGTCTTGCGTCAGGCGATCGCCCATCGCGAGAACACTCTGTTACTGCACGAACGCGAGCGGCGGGCAAGCGAATCGCGGATCGCCAAGTTGATCGAGAACGCCGCCGATGGCATTTTGATTCTGGATAGCGCGATGCAGATCCATTACCTCAGCCCATCGGCCAAGCGTTTGCTGAATCTGCAAGCGCAGGCGTTGCCGCTGCCGATCACTACCTTGCTGCACCCGGATGATAGCGATGGACTACGGCTGAAATTGCAGCAACTGCAACCCGGCGTGAGCGGCAGCAGCGGCAAACTGATGTTGCGTTTTTTACCCAACGAGCGGCCATTGCTGCTGGCAGAAGTGACGGTCACCGATCAACGCGACGACCCCGAGCTGGCCGGCATCGTGCTCAACTTGCACGATGTCACCGCCCATCAGCAACTGGAAGACCAGTTGCGCCACGATGCCCTGCACGACGCCCTCACCGGCCTGCCCGGACGCGAGCTGTTTCTTGACCGGGTGGCGCGCTCAATGAACCGGCTCGGCCAGAGTTCGGCGCAAGTCGCGGTGGCGGTGCTCGATATCGATCAGTATCGCTTGATCAGCGACAGTCTTGGCCACGCCAGCGGCGACCGGCTGCTGCAATTGGTCGCCGAACGGCTGCAGGGGCAGACCCGCAGTGTCGATGGTCTGTCGCGGATCAGCGACAGCGGCTTTGCCATTTTGCTCGAAGGCGCGGTCGACGATAACCGCTTCCAGGTCCGCATCGAGCGCCTGCACGCGGCGTTTGCCCACCCGATCCTGCTGGAGGAAAACGCGCTGCCGATCACCGCCAGTATCGGTTTGGCCAGCACCGCCCGCCATGCCATCAGCCCGGCCGACTTGCTGCGCAATGCGGATACCGCGTTGGCGCTGGCCAAGACCCAGGGTGGTGGTCAGCAGCAATGGTTTGCGCCGGAGCAACATCAGCAAGTGGTCGAACGCTTGGCGTTGCTGGCGACGATTCCGCAGATGATCGAACAAAGCCAGTTCACCTTGCATTTGCAGCCGGTGGTTGGCCTGGTCGATGGCTATCCGATCGCCCTGCGGCCGCGACTGCGCTGGCGCTTTCCGGAGACCGCGCCGTGGCCACTCGCCCGCGTTTACGAGGCCACCCGCAACAACGACAGTGGGCTGCAATTGGGCGAATGGATGCTGCACCAGGCGCAACGCGAGTTCTCGGCGATCACCCGCTATCAAACTGGGGTTTCGCATTTGTCATTGTTGATCTTGCTTTCTGGCCAGCACTTGCGGCAGCCGGGTCTGGTCGGGCGCGTGCAGGAAGTGCTCGAACGACTCGGTTTGGCGGCGGTCAATCTCACCATTTCGATCACCGAAGACTCCATCACCGATGATCCCAAAGCGGCCTTGGCGGCGCTGAAGAACCTGCGCAACCTCGGCGTGCGGCTGGCCTTGGCGAAATTTGGCGGTCGCGCTTCGTCGTTGTCATCGCTGCACGAAAATCTGTTCGATACCTTGCTGCTGTCCGGGCAATTGGTGCGCAGCCTGACCGCCGATACCCGCACGATGGCACTGGTTCGCGGCGTCATTGCGCTCGGCGCCGGCCTCGGCGCGCGGGTCATTGCCACCGGCGTGGATACCGAACAACAACGCGATCTACTGGCCGAACTCGGCTGCCTGTACGGCATCGGCGATGCGCTGGCGGCGGCGATGCCGGTGGAGCACTTGCTGCCTTGGCTGGGTGGGCGGCTGGCCGAAAACCACTGAGTGCGCGCTCGCTTTTCGTCGTTTACGGCCACCACCACGCCAGCGCAAACAACGCCAACATACTGACGATCAGTGCAATTTTGGCGGCGGCTCCGAGGACGATGCCAATGCCGACACCGGCACCGGCTTTGACCGAACCCAGCGGATGGCGAGTCACCGCCAGTTCCAGCAGTACCGCGCCCAGCAAGGGTCCGACCAGCAATCCGGCGGGCGCAAAAAACACCCCGACCAAGCCACCAACGCCAGCACCCAGAAACGCCCAGCCGCTGGCGCCAGCGATGCGGGTACCGAAGGCGCTCGCCAGCACATCGATCAACATGGCCAGCCCGGTCAAACCGCCCAGCAAACCCAAGGTAAAGCCGCTGACGTGGGCGAAGTCATCGACCCAGGCCGCCAGCGCCAATCCTGCAAAAACCAGCGGCACGCCCGGCAGCAGGGGCAATACGCTGCCGAGCACACCGAGTACGGTCAATAGCGCCGCGATCAAGTACCAAAAAGTGGTAGACAATGGTGTGCTCCAGCAGCGCGTGTCAATGATCTGAATCCAAGCGGAAATGCCATGACTAGCGAGTCGTCGTCGCCAACGGCAACCGAACCTTCGCTTTGCCATCGTGGCGGCTGCCATTGCGGACGCGTGCGCTTTGCCGCATTCGGGCCCGCCCACCTCGAAGTGCTCGACTGCAATTGCTCGATTTGTCGCCTGAGCGGATTCTTGCACTGGATCGTGCCAAAAGCGCAATTCCAACTATTGACCGAGTGGTCCGCCTTGTCCACTTACCGCTTCGGCACCGGCATCGCGCAACATTATTTTTGTACGGTCTGCGGCATCAAATCTTTCTACGTGCCACGGTCCAATCCCGATGGCATCGACATCAACGTACGTTGTCTGGATCAAGACCCGGCCCGCAGTCTGCACATCCGTCCGTTCGATGGCCAGCACTGGGAACAACACGCCGCTCGGTTGGGCGGCTTAAGTCGGTCGCTTTGAGCCGAGCGGGTTACACTCGCACACCCGATAACCTGGCAGGATTCAATATGGGCGGATGGATGCTCTATGGCGCCAACGGCTACACCGCAAAGCTGATCCTCGACCTGGCGTTGAAGCGCGGTCATCGGCCAGTGCTTGGCGGTCGCAATCGCCAAGCGATCGAGGCCCTGGCGCGCGAACATAATTTGCCGGCGCGCATCTTCGGGCTGGAAGAGGTGGCTACCGCCGCGTCGGCGCTGTCCGGAATTGATGCGGTCTTGCATTGTGCCGGTCCGTTTTCGGCGACCAGCGCGCCGATGTTGGAAGCCTGCTTGCAGGCCGGTACGCATTATCTGGATATCACCGGCGAGATGGAGGTGTTTGCGCACTGCCACCAAGCCGATCAACGCGCCCGCGAGCGCGGCATCGTGGTCATTCCCGGCACCGGTTTCGACGTGGTGCCGAGCGATTGTCTGGCGGCCCTGCTCAAGCGCGAGTTGCCCGACGCCGATGCTTTGGTGCTGGCCTTCGAAGCCGGCGGTGGCCCCAGTCACGGCACCGCGCTGACGGCGGTTGAGGGCATCAGCAAAGGCGGCAGAGTGCGCGTCAATGGTCACATCGAAGCCGTGCCGCTGGCCTACAAAACGCGCAGTTTTGAGCGCGATGGTGAGCCGCGCCACGCCATGACCATCCCCTGGGGTGACGTCTACACCGCCTTTGTTTCGACCGGCATTCCCAATATTGAGGTCTACATGGTGGTGCCGATCGCCACCAGCGAACGCCTGCGCAAGCTCAATCGCGTGCGCTGGCTGCTCGGCTTGGGGTTGGTCCAACGCTGGATGAAAGGCAAGGTCCGCGCCGGTGGACCGGCTTCTGCCAAGCGCGATGATTCCGCCTGCACGTTGTGGGGCGAGGTGAAAAACGCAGCCGGCAAGGAAGTGAAAAAACAGCTCACCACGGTCAACGGTTACGACCTCACCGCCTTGACCGCAATCGGTGTGCTCGATCACCTCCTGGCGCAGCATCCGGCCGGTGGCTTTTACACCGCCTCGCAACTCATGGGTGCCGACTACATCTTGTCGCTACCGGGATCGTCGCTGCGTTAGCCGCCGACGACCGCGCGATCACTCGGTACTTGCAGCATTCGCGCCGCTTCAGTGGCACTGATAGGCGCCGAACTTTTGTTCACCAGCGCTGGGTTCGTTGATCGCCTGCACGGTGTCGGCGCCAAGCTCGGCGGCTTCGTTGCGCGCCAGTGATTCGAGTTCGTCGCGCACTTTCAGGTCTTTGCGTTTGACAAAAGCAACGCGGTCTTTGACCGATACGGTGATGGTGCCTTTCGCGGTGCAGGCGCCGAGGTTTTTGCCGTAGGCAACGCGGACGCTCTTGCCCTGCTCCGAAGGCTCGACCCAGGTGCAATTGGCCAGCATCACGGTGGTCAACATCAGAATGACAAAGCGCATGACGAACTCCGCTGCAGAGGAAGCGCCAGCCTGACAGACAAGGACTGAACCGGCTCTAGCTGAATGCCGATTTTGCCGATGCTTGCCAACGCGGCCGAGCGAAGCCACCCGCACAGCCACAAAAAAACCCGGCCGCAGCCGGGTTTGCCGTGGGTAGGTCGGGTCAAGCGCCACCGGCGCGGACCCGACTTGACGGACGACTCGAGTACGTCGGCTCCAGTGCTACGCGCTTTGCGACGCCATGGATGG
>PEUI01000410.1 GCA_002785585.1 Lysobacterales bacterium CG02_land_8_20_14_3_00_62_12 | reverse complement strand
AATGCGGATCAGGCCAGGCATTTTCCGCATGCCGACAAGATCAAGCGCATCTATGTCAACGCCGACCAACTGACGCTGCTGAATACCGGGCATTTGGGCGTTGTCGCCATCGAAGGACGCTACTTGCTGGTGGATCGCGAGGTGGCGTTGGCGGTGGCCCAGGTGCGCGCCGAGGCGCTGGTGCTGTTGCCAGAACCGGGTGCCAATGAAGAAGACGAATGGCCGCCATCCAGCAGCCCGCAGGCGATGTAAAGCAATAACGCCGGCGGATCCCTGCGCTGGGTTGGTCGCGGGGCGGGCGGGGTGACGGTGTGATCTTCCACACGGTTTGCCGCGGCGTATCCTTGCAGAATGCCGGAATCTTCTGGCTGTTGGGGCCGCCATGAAAAGATCAGGAATGATGTTTGGATTGAGCCTGCTGCTGATCGGCCCGCTGGCGGCGGAAGTGTTGCCGCAGTTTCCGCCGGGATCGGTCTGGCGGCAGGACATCAGCAGCGCCAATGTGCATCCGGGTTCCGCCAGCATGATCGGCACCTTGGCGGCGATCTGTTCGGGTGATGTGACCGGTTGTGGCTTCGGCCTTGGACGAATGCAAATCGATTTTTCGATCAAGGTGCTGCATGCCCCGGTCGATGCGCCGACCGCCACGCTGATCCCGCATCAGGGCTTCGGTGACTATTTTCTGCCGGATTGCGACCCGCTCGGCAGCACCGTGCCGGTGCCGATCGGTGGTTCCATCGAGGGCAGCCCGGACTACGTCTGCGACAACAACAACAACGACTGCCACCTGTTGGTGGTGCAGGGCAGCACCTTGTACGAACTGTATTCGGCCAATCAGGCCAATCCGGGTGCCGGGCTGGAGTCGCTCTGTCTGGCACGCTGGAATCTGGCGGCGGTGTATCCACCGGAAGGTCGCGGCGACCATTGCACCAGCGCCGACGCCGCCGGATTTCCGATTGCCCCGCTGTTGTTCAACGCCGATGAAGTGCGCGCCGCCATCAACCAGCCGCTGGCCCAGGATCGCCATCTTGGTCATGCCATTCGCTTTATTTTGCCGAATGACCGCATGGCTTCGTTTCCCGATGGCCCCGACGCGAATTCCTTGCGCGATCCGATGTACGTGCGCCCGGCCAGCCACGCCGGTGGCCCGGACGGACCAGAAGCGAGCGTGCCCTATGGTTCGCGCCTGCGCTTGCGCGCGGATTTCCCGTTCACCAATTATGCGCCGGCCGCGCAGGTGATCCTGCGCACCATGCAGCGCTATGGCATCGTGCTTGCCGATGGCGGCAGCATCGCGTTGACTGCCGAGGCCGACGACACCACCACCGCCAAATGGGACGATCCCGACATCCAATTGGGTTCTCGCGTGTTCGACCAGACCGCCGCTGCCGCGCTGGTGCAGGTCAGCGATTTTCAAGTGCTCGACAGCGGTCCACGCATTTTGGAAACCTACGACTGCGTGCGCGCGCCAGAACCGGTGCCAAACCTGTTTGCCGATGGTTTCGAAAACTGAAACCGCGCGTTACGGGCTGGCGCGCGTCATCAGCAAGCGCGGGCTGTCTTCGCGCA